>CADCQX010000345.1 GCA_902803695.1 Oscillospiraceae bacterium | reverse complement strand
CTGCTTTAACGTTATTCTTGAGCTGAACGCCCAACGGCCCGTAGTCCCAAGAATTTGCAAGACCGCCGTAGATATCCGAACCCGGATATACAAAACCCCTTGTCTTAGCAAGAGCTACGATCTTTTCCATTGACTTTTTCTCTGTCATTTTTCCTGTTCCTCGGTTCCTTAATTACTCTTCTACTTCTTCTTCCAAGTCTTCCTCGGAGATCTCTTCGTCTTCTGTTACCTCAGGTACTTCGTCGAAGCTCTCAACAACTTCGATCATATCAAGACCTGTAACATCCTCGGATGACTCTTCTTTAGCTTCAGCTGCTGCCTCGTACTGCATAGCACGCTCCAGCTCACGCTGTCTCTCTGCTTCTTCCTTAGCAAGCTGAGCTGCCTTTTCAGCATCTCTTGCTACCTTTGTCTTAGGAACTGTGATCTCCTTAGACTTGTCTCCCTTAACACAGACAACCTTATCCTGTGCGACTTCCTTACAAGCCAGGGAAACCATGTTTGCTGCCTTGTCCGGGATCATAGGCTGTCCGCCTTCAACGAGCTGACGAGCTCTCTTACTTACGAGAACAACGAGTTCGTAAGCACAATCTGCCTTTGGCAACATCTTCTCGATCGATGGATCAACTAACATCTTTCAATACCTCTTCTTTCTTCGTATGATTTTTGTTTTTTCTAACTAGGTTACGGGTGAGCGTCAAAGTGTCTTTTCTATTCCGCTCAGTCGATCATATCTGCACTTCTCAGCCTTCATGATCGCTACTATATTGTCTACCGCAGTCTGAAGATCGTCATTGACTACAACGTAGTCGAACTTCTCTGCACTTAGGACTTCTTCTCTTGCTTTCTCGAGTCTCTTCTGTACCAACTCAAGACTTTCTGTTCCTCTTCCCTTGAGACGCTCCTCGAGTTTTTCGAAGGACGGCGGAAGGATGAATATCGTTACCGCCTGCGGGAACTTCCTTTTAAGTGCCAGGCTTCCTGCTATCGTTATATCCAGAAGAACATCATCTCCTCTGTTGCTCTTCTCGATAAGCGGTGTGGCAGGTGTTCCGTAGTAGTTGTCGACGTACATGTCGTACTCGATGATCTCGCCTTCTTTTACGAGCTTCTCGAATTCTTCCTTCGTTCTGAAGTAGTACTCGACTCCATCCTGCTCTTCGCCTCTCGGGGCACGTGTCGTTACCGATATGGAGTGCTTACACTCAGGGAACATCCTTCTGATCTCTTCGATTATGGTTCCCTTGCCGACTCCTGACGGACCTGATACGGAAATCATCAAACCTTTTTCACTCATACCCGATCCTCACCTTCCAGTAAACCTTTGAGAGCTGCCGTATCGATAGAACTTAAGATGATGTGGTCACTGTCTGTGATTATTACCGAGCGGCATTTCTTACCTGCACATCCGTCTATCAGCATGCTCCTGTCTCTTGCTTCCTGGATCATCCTTCTTATCGGAGAAGAATCAGCTCCTGCTATGCAGAGGATCCTTCCGGATGCTACCAGGTTTCCGAAACCTATATCAATGAACTTATTGCTTTCCTTCATTAACTACCGTCGCCTTCCTTATACGAGATTCTGGATCTGCTCTCTGATCTTCTCGATCTCATTCTTCATGAGAAGAACTCTGTTGGTGATCTCCAGATCATTTGCCTTGGAACCGATGGTATTAACTTCTCTGTTGATCTCCTGAACGAGGAAATCCATCTTCTTTCCGATGCCGCCTTCAGAAGTAAGGATGCTTCTTGCCTGTGAGAAATGACTTATAAGTCTTGCAAGTTCTTCATCTATGGCAGCCTTATCTGCGAATACCGCAACTTCTGCTGCAAGTCTTGCATCGTCATAGAATGCTCTCTTTTCAGAATCGAGGATCTCATCGATCCTGTCTGAAAGTCTAACCTTGTAATCTTCGATAACTGACGGAGCTCTTGTGGCGATCTCATCTCTTATTCCTTCAAGGTACTCTACCTTGGAGAGAAGATCCTTACAAAGTGCTTCACCTTCTGCCTTACGCATCTGAAGCATTCCGTTAAGTGCTTCCGCCATTACTTCGCTTATCTCTTTACCGAGAGTTTCTTCATCAACGGATGCCTGTCTTATGATAAGAACATCCTGGTAAGAAGATAATCTTGTTGCCGTGAGATCGTCCTGCCTTCCGGTTACTTCGCAAAGCTTGATGATCGCTTCCGAATATGCCTTTGCAAGTCCCTCGTTAACTGCTACCTCAGTAGATGCACTCTCCTGATCCTCATATGTTACGTAACAGTCTACCTTACCTCTTCCGAGTGTGTCCGAGATCTGCTTTCTAAGTCCGCTCTCTGCGAAGTTGAAAAGTCTCGGAAGTCTTATGTTGATGTCACAATAACGGCTGTTAACAGATTTAAGTTCGACAGTGTAACGTCTGGTAGAAAAAATCTTTTCTGCGCGGCCGAAGCCGGTCATGCTGTATGCCATAAAAAACCTCAAAAAACAGGATAGAAAAGCCCTCTCGCGAAGATATTCCTTCGCCCGAGAAGGCTCGACTTTTTTATTATAATATATAGGCGAAAATTACACAACAAGCAACTTTTTCGGAAGTCTCGAAAAGACTGCAGTGCAAGGCTTTGCAGACTCAACTTTTTTCTTGTGTACTATTTAAGGTACAATTAAGCCCGATACTTTTATAGGGTTGAAGGATAAGAAATCGGATGCTACGCAGCGGTATAACACGCCGTTTACTTCCCCCTCCTTGGCGATCAGATGACCCTTGCCGTGAAGGTGACCGTAAAGGCAGATGTCGATATTGCCTTCTTCGAGTTTCTTCGAGAAATCCGTGTTGGCCGCGGACTTGGTCAAAGGCGGAAAATGGATCATGATTATGTGCTTTTTCTTATGCTCCGGATCAAGCCTCTGGATATCCTTGATACACAGATCGAGCCTTATGAGTTCACGGTAGTAGATCTTCGTATCATCTTCACCAAAGTGGGAGTCGCTCGGAAGAAGCCAGCCTCTTGTGGCGCCTACTACGAAGTCTTCGACTTCCATTGCTTTGTTCTGAAGAAACTTGAGAGAAGTGTATCCCTTTTCCTCTGTGAACCTTTCCATCTTCTTAACGGTGGTCCACCAGTAATCGTGGTTGCCTCTGGAGAGGATCTTTTTACCCGGAAGGGATTCTATAAAATCGAAGTCTTTGTTGATCTCGCTTAAGTATGTAGCCCATGAGATGTCGCCCGGGATAAGGACTGTGTCTTCGTCCGTTACCTTTGCTTCCCAGTTCTCCTTGATCTTGTCCATATAGTTATCCCAGAACGGATTAAAAACATCCATCGGCTTGTCGATATCTTTGGCAAGATGAAGGTCAGCTATGCTATATACAGACATCAGGTCTACTCCTTAGAAAAATGCTCGATTATACGGTCGGCGTTCTCCTCGCTTATTGAAGGACATTCAAGAAGTTCCTCCCTGGTTGCTTCGGAGATCTTTTTGATTGTACCAAAATGAGCGAGTAATTTCTTCCTTTTGGCAGGACCTATTCCGTCGATCTCCTCCAGACTGTATCTTAAGTTTCTCTTCTTGGAGAGTTTACGCTGATATGTGATGGCGAATCTGTGGACTTCATTCTGGACTGCCGTGAGGAACCTGAGAAGTACCAATTCATCATCGTTTAAGTTGTCTTTATCAAGATATATCTCTCTTCCGTCAGGGAACACGAGACCTGCGGTCTTGTGCCTTTTGTTCTTGAACATACCTGCCAGGAGGATCTTATCGTTTAAGCCTAGTTCGGTGAGAACTTCAAGGATCGCGGATACCTGACCTTTGCCGCCGTCGGCTAGGATCAGTTCCGGATATGTGAATCCGTCGTCCTTGTTATGGGAGAAACGCCTGGTAAGGACTTCTCTCATGGAAGCGAAATCATCCTGTGTCTCGACTGTCTTGAGCTTGAATAATCTGTAGGACTGCTTATCGGCTTTACCGTTGGTGAAGACGACCATGCCTGAACAGATGTCGTCATTTCCCAGGTTAGAGATATCGAAGGATTCGATCCTCTTGATGCTTCCTTCTTCAATGCCGAATTCTCTTTCTATGATATTAACGGCTGCGTTAGGGTCGCTTCCTGCTCCGCCGCCTCTTAAGATCCTTCTGGTCATCATCTCACGGGCGTTGAGTTCCGCCATTTTGAGAAGTGAGAGGAGTTCGCCTCTCTCAGGCACTTTGATGGTCACCTTGTGGCCTGCGATACCTGCGAGGTAATCTTCAATGTCTGTGACGCTTGATTCATCGTCCAGTTTGCACGGGATGATTATGGTCTCAGGGATAAACGGGGCGTTGTCGTAGTACTGCATCAGGAAGTTTAAGATGACTTCGGAGTTTTCGGAGCCCTCGCTTCTGACGAAGTATGTGGATGAACCGACGACACGGCCGTCACGCAGTTCGAGTTTTCGAATAGAAGACTCACCGGCGTCGGAATAGATACCGATGGCGTCCACGTCGCGCCTTATGTCCATGAAGATCTTCTGGCTCTTGGTGATGTTCTCGAGAGCGAAGAGACGGTCCCTGTAGATGGATGCGCGCTCGAAGTCGTAGGCCTCGGCTGCCTTTTCCATCTGTTCACGGATCATGGACTTGATGCCCTCATATCTGCCTTCGAAGAATTCGACGATGTTTCCCATCATCTTCAGGTACTCGTCGGCATTGATGCCGCCGTTACACGGGGCCAGGCACTTGCCGATGTGGTAGTTAAGGCACGGGCGCTCCTTGCCGATGTCACGGGGGAGCTTACGGGCGCACTTCTTGAGCGGAAAGATGGCGTCGATGGCCTTAAGGAAGACAAAGAGGTCACCGTTAAGGTAAGGACCGAAGTAGAGGGCGCCTTTCTTACGGGCTTCCTCGTCGGGCCTGAAGACCTTCATGACTCTCGGGAAAGCTTCGTTCATGGTGATGCAGACATAAGGATAGCCTTTGTCATCACGAAGAAGGATATTGTAATGGGGTTGATATCGTTTGATGAGGTTGGCCTCCAGAAGGAGTGCCTCAGCCTCTGTGGAGACCACCACGTATTCGAAGTCCGCCACGTGAGAGACCATTGCTCTTACTTTGTTGTTGGGGATGTCGTGGTCGCCGAAGTAGGATCTTAAGCGGTTTCGAAGTTTCTTCGCTTTTCCTACATAAATAACGCAACCCGAAGTGTCCTTCATCAGGTAAACTCCGGGTTCTTGTGGTACTAAATCAAGTCGAGCGTCAAAGCCGTTCATGAAACCTTAGGGTTGTTCAAGTAACTTACGAGCTCATCTACCGCTTCCTGTGCGTCAACACCGTCAGCATTAATATCTATTCCAACTCCGTTCTCGATGCCGAGTGACATAACTCCGAGAAGACTCTTGGCATTCGCACGACGCCCGTCTCTGGTCAGGTAGATTGTGCTCTTGAAACTCGAAGCCTTTTGAATAAGCATCGCAACAGCTTTCATCTGAAGCGCATCCTCACACTTAAAAACTACTGTCTCTTGTACCATAGCCGCCTCCTTAAGAAACGAAATATACTATGCAAATCTTATTGCAACTAGAGTATATTTTCACGAAAAAACAAAGTCAACAAAATAAGGAGCGGTGTCAGATTTTTCGCTTTTTTAACGCAAAACGAGAAAAGATTTTCATTTCTTTTGGTTAAATTCACAACTCGATTTTGAGCAGAAGTGCGTCTTGTCCCTGACCGTAATAATCCTTGCGGGAGCCATAGGTCTCAAAGCCCAGCATCTCATAAAGCTTCAGTGCCGGCATATTCTCCTTATTGACCTCCAGGAACAGAGTCTTTACTCCCTTTTCCTTCAGCCTCTCGAAAACGCCCGCCATTACTTTCTTCGCGATACCCTCACGCCTGTACTTTCCCGCCACGCAGAGGTTGCCGACTTCGGCCTCATCGATCACGAAAGAAGCTCCGCAGTAGCCCACGACTTCACCTTCGGCGGTCCTAGCTACCACGCCCACCTTCTTGTCGTTATTCACCAGATCTCTTAACTCGTCTAATGTCCACGGATGAGCAATACCCTCCGCTTCCAGGATGGACACCTTATTAACGTCCTCTTCCTTCATATCCTCAATAGTGACTTCCGACGGCTTTTTGAACCTCTCGGCCTGTGACCTCGCGCAGTACTTCGGACTTACTGTTATGGCGTCCTCGACCAAGGCCTCTCCGCCTGCCGCCACGCACCTGGCGATTCCCATCGGGGTTATGAACGCACCCTCGGCATTCTCGATGATGACGCCGTCTTGTACGCCCAGCGCTTCGATCATGACCTTGGCACCGTTACCGCAGACGATGATCCTGCTTCCCGACTGAACTTCTATCTTTGCTGCCAGATCAGAAGTATCATAAGCGTTTTCCTCTACGAGCGGCTTCATCTGCTCATCGTAAAGGCCTGCGAAGACTCTCTTGTTCCTGGCATCAAAACACGGAAGGATATATGTTGTTCCTTCATATGGGACCGGTTCGACGCTTCTTCCCAGCGCCTCCGTTGAAGATACTCCCGCTACTTTCTTACCCGTTACGAGAGCCATTCCCTTGACGGTCGCGATGCCGATCCTTATTCCCGTGAAGGATCCCGGGCCGACTGTTACGCCGTAGAGATCGATATCTTTATTGGTCGCAGCTGCTTTGTTAAGGACTTTATCGACAAGAGGAAGCAGCACTTCAGAGTGTGTCCTTTTTTCCATGCTGATCTCATAGGCGATCTCCTTAACGGATCCCCCGAACTCCATCTCATATAGGCCTGCGCAGCAGGTCGAGTTAGATGTATCAAAAACCAGCAACTTCATATATTACCTCTGAAAGACTTCCTTTAACTTACCGTTAGTCTCTTCATCATATTCATTCTCATCATAGACCACCGTCAGGTCTCTCTCACTTCCGACGCCTCTTATGAATATCCTGATGGAATTCGGCGGCAGCAGTTCCTCTATTACAGAACTCCATTCGATCACGCAGATGCCGTCCTGATAGAAATACTCATCAAGTCCGGAATCGAGGAAATCGTCGGCTCCTTCCAGCCTGTAGGTGTCAAAATGATAGACGGGTATCGACCCGCCCAAGTATTCGTTAACTATTGTAAATGTAGGGCTTGCAACTCTTGAAGTTACACCGATCCCTTCGCACAGTCCCTTGGTAAAGACGGTCTTTCCTGCTCCCAGGTCGCCGTCCAGCGCGACGACAGAACCGGCCTTAAGTATCCCTGAGAGCTTCCTTCCCAGGTCTTTCGTCTCTTCTTCGGAACGTGATACGATCTTATATTCCATATTCATCCTCATTTGGTATAGACAGGCATCTTGCCCTTGATGATCTTCTCTGCCATCGGATCGCCCATGTCGATCATGACAAAGTCCAGACCGTCCAGATGAGGACCTACTTTATTACCCAGATCTTTAAGGACTTCATCCGTCTTACCCGCATGGTCCACTACAAAGAGCCACTCAGGCTTATCCTTGCCTTCTCTTTGCATCAGCTGGATGAAGATCCTGAATATCTCATCTCTGGACGCACCGAAGTCTATGGTCGCATTGCCCATTCCTTCAGGAAGCCTGTCCGGATCGCCCACCTTGATATTGGCACTCTTCGGAGCCTCAGGATCCTTGATGATGCCGTCTTTTTTGAATTCGTCGATTATGGTCTTCAGCATATCTTCCCTGAAGAGCACTTCCTCAGCGCCCGGGTTAACGATAAAGCCGTTGATCTTGCTGTTCTCGTTCAAGACCAGATCCGCCAGGTCCATGAACCCTGCCACGATACCATTCTGCTTGCCGCTCGGGAACGCATTATTGAAACTTATGGAATCCGCATAGACGATCTGGTATATCCTTCCCTCGTCGCCCTGTACTGCGTGAAAACGCATCTTGCCCTCTTCGTTTCCGTCCACCGGCAGGATGAACTTCGCCTTCACTGCCTCGGTTAGGACCTTGAGCATGTTCTCCTCAGTGTTTTCGCTCCTTATGACCTTCATGGCCAGAAGAAGCGCCGGGTTCTGGATGTTGTTTTCCTTCATTTCCATTTAAGTATTGCTCCTGATCTTAATTTCCGAAAAGCTTCGTGCACACCCACAAAAAGAACGGTATGGTCGCGATCATAACGACCACCGTCTGCGCGAATATCCTCGCACAGAGCTTCGGCGCACAGTTGAACTTCTCGCTGAAGATAACGTTCATGGATCCGCATGGAAGCGCAGTCATCATGACTATCGTAGTTGCCGTAACCGGCATGATATGAACGTAATGACTTACGATTACGACTGCACCCAGCATGATAGCCGGGAATATGATAAGTCTCATAGCCGTTGACAGATAAGAGAGCTTATCCGTAACCAGCTTCTTGATATCGACAGTAGTAAGAGTGGATCCGATCATGATCATCGCGAGCGGCACCGTCATGTTGCCGACGATATCGATTGTATCCTTAAGCCTGTCAGGCATTCTCCACGGGATGATGAAGAGTACCAGAGCAATGATAGTAGCAATGGTAACAGGATTAACGAGAAGGTTTCTTAAGTTAGCCTTCTGTCTGGAGAGCTTATGCTCACCGTAGGTATACATGAAGATGTTGAATACCATGTTGTAGCATGATGCGAGAAGAAGTCCCTTCGCACCGAAGATCGCTCCCATCAGCGGGAATCCTACAAAGCCCGTGTTCATGAAGATCGATGTCATGAGAACGACCCGTTTCTCAGGATCTTCCATCTTCATCTTGCCTACCACGATCCTCATTCCGATGATCGAGAACGTAAAGTAACAGAGAGCCGCGCCGGCAACCGCGATGAGCGCCAGGATCATCTCTCTGGAATATTCATATTGACTCGACGATATAAGGTTGAACGGCAGGACCGCATGAACAAGTATGTTCGATAGTCCCATCTGAACTCTCTCGTCGATTACTCTTGTTTTACGCAGGATAAAGCCCAGGATTATCAGGACCATCATCTGCAAAAAACTGAAAAGCAGCGCTGTCATAGTTCCTCCAATTAGCCCAAAAGCGTCCTCACCGCCGTCTTGTAGCCGTCCAGCAACGCTTCCGCCTCGTCACGGCCCATCTTCGGCTTATACACCTTTGAATGCTCGTAAAGTTTTCTCAATCCTTCCTTATCTTCGAAAAAGCCCGCATATAGTCCTGCGACCATTCCGACTCCCATTGCCGTCATCTCATCCGACCTTGCTCTAAAGATATCCATATCCAGGATATCCGACTGCAGCTGCATGAGAAAATCGCAGGCGCAAACGCCTCCGTCGACCTTCATCTCTCTTCCTTTGATGCCGGTCTCTTCCTGCATCAGCCTTATGAGCTCAGCCACCTGATAAGCGATAGCCTCCACGCCGGCTCGAACAATATAATCACCACCGGTGCCCCGTGTCAAGCCCAGAACGGCTCCGCGGACCTCTGAATTCCAGTAAGGCGCCCCGAGTCCCGTGAACGCAGGAACCATATAGACTCCTCCGTTATCCTTCAAAGACGAACAGATCCTGTCGCAGTCCGACGGTTCCTTTATAAGTCCCATCTCGTCTTTAAGCCACGAGATAATGGATCCTCCCTGGAAAACGCTTCCCTCCAGAGCATACACCACCTCGTCACCGATGGTACAGGCTACCGATGTCAAAAGTCCGCCTTTTGAGCAGAGCGGTTCGTTTCCGATGTTCATGAGCGTAAAGCATCCCGTGCCGAACGTGGTCTTTGACTCGCCCTTGTTAAAACATGTCTGGCCGAAAAGCGCAGCTGCCTGATCTCCCGCAACGCCCGTGATATGGACTCCGTTTAAGATCTCCAGCGCCTCGGTCTCAGCTGCCGTCAGCGGTATCTGATCCACCTGAAGGCTGATCTCGCCGTAGTCGTAGCCTGACGGAACAGGCTTCGCGAGGCACTCCACCGGAATATCGAACAGATCCGTCAGAGCCTCGTCATACTTAAGTTCTCTTATGTTGAAGAGCATGGTCCTTGAGGCGTTGGAATAATCCGTTAAGAAATTCTTCTTTCCCGTGAGCCTGTAGACCAGGTACGAATCAACGGTGCCGCAGAGGACTTTGCCGGCCTTGGCCTTATCGTGTGCGCCCTTGACGTTTTCGAAGATAAAACGCATCTTGGTGGCGGAGAAATACGGGTCCAGCTTAAGTCCCGTCTTGTATGTGATCTCGTCGAGCCTTGATACATACTCTTCGCGCCTGCAGATGTCGGCCGTCCTTCTGCACTGCCAGCAGATCGCCGGGTGCAGCGGCCTCAGTGTTTCCTTATCAAAACAGATGGTTGTCTCGCGCTGGTTGGTGATGGCGACGGCCTTGATCTCGCCCTTTTGGACGCCGAACCTGGTTATGACGTCGGCCATGGCCTTGAGCACTGAGAAATATATCTCGTCAGGATCATGCTCAACATATCCGGGCTTCGGATAGTGCTGAGTCAAAGGCATCCCGCAGGACGCGGACAGCGTGCCGTCCTTACCGAGCAGAAATGCTTTGGTGGACGTCGTTCCCTGATCTATCGACAGAATATATTCACTCATGCGAGCCTCCTTATCTGATCACAGTCTCCTGTAAAGCCTCGACAGTTCGTAGTACCAGTCGTTATCGATGCCTGCCAGATCCTCGTTGGAGAACCTTATTACCCAGTTGCCTGTCGGAGTTCCCGGCGTATTCATCCTGGTGTCTCCGCCGTAGCCCAGCAGATCCTGTATAGGGATGATCGCCACATCCGCGTGGCTCATCCACAAGGTCCTTATGATCGCACGGCAGGATGCACTCCTGGTACCGCCCTCGCCCCAGTTGCCGCCTTCAAAGCCGCAGTACTTGAGGCACTCGTTCCTCTCGTTCTCCGGAGCTTCCCACAGCCATCCGAGAAGCGTGTTGTTATCGTGCGTGCCCGTATAGGCAACGCAGTTCTTCGGGAAGTTATGCGGCAGGTAGAAGCTGTCGTCGTTCGGATTGAACGCGAACTGCATGACCTTCATGCCCGGCAGGCCGCACTCCTTCATGAACTCTACCAGATCCGGCGTCATCTCGCCCAGATCCTCAGCAAAGAGTCTGCTCGAGTCTCCGAAAACCTTATCCATCTCATGGAAGAACGCCATTCCCGGGCCCTTGACCCACTTGCCTTCCTTGGCTGTCTTGGCCTCCGCAGGGATCTCCCAGTACGAACTGAACGCCCTGAAGTGATCGATCCTGACATAATCATAGAGCTTATAATTCTCCGCGATCCTGTTCATCCACCACTCGAAGTTGGTCTTCTTGAGCTTGTCCCAGTCATATATCGGGTTGCCCCAGAACTGTCCGTCCTCACAGAAATAATCCGGCGGCACTCCTGCCACCTTCTCGAAAACGGTCTCAACGCCCTTTTTCTTGTTCATCTTGAACATGTCGCGCTTAGCCCACACATCCGCCGAATCGCCCGATACATAGATCGGCATGTCTCCGACGATACATATTCCCATCTCGTTGATCTGCTTCTTGATATCCGTCCACTCCGTACAGAACAGATACTGCACGAACGCATGGAACAGATAATTGTCCGACTTCCTTATAGGCTCCAGAGCCTTGGCATCATAGTCGCGGAGCTTCTTGTCGTCCCACTCCCACCAAGGTCTTCCGTAATACATATCCTTGATCGCCAGGTACAGAGCCACATCGTCAAGCCACGTGCTCTCCTTCACGAACTTCTGGACTTCCTTCTTAAGCTTCGCATCAGCTCTTCCGAAGGCGATCCTCAAAAGCCTCTCCCTGTCGTTTCTCAGGTAGTCATAATCGATTCGCCACTTGTTGACGTTATACTCGGCACTTACGACCTCCTCAGAAGTCAGAAGTCCCTTTGCCATTAATCTTCTCGGATCGATGAAGAGCCAGTTTCCGGCAAATGCCGATATGCTCTGATAAGGTGAATTACCCATTCCCGGATACGAGAACGGCAGTACCTGCCAATAGGTCATTCCCTGTTTCTTCAACTGTTTTGCGAATGCCAGCGCTTCTTCACCGAAAACACCGATACCGAACGGTCCCGGCAAAGATGCGATGTGCATCAAAACGCCTGCGCCCCTCTTCATAACACACCCCACACAAATACTTTATTTCGCCAAAGCACTCTGTTATAATACTTTGGTTTTATCGATATATTATACACTTATTAAGAAGAGGTGCAAAATGCCATATACCACTGAAGAAGAGATCAAGAGACGTCGAACATTCGCCATAATCTCCCACCCTGACGCAGGTAAAACGACCATGACAGAGAAGCTTCTCCTCTACGGAGGCGCCATCCACATGGCAGGTTCCGTCAAGGCCAGAAAAGCTGCCAAGCACGCTACATCCGACTGGATGGAGATCGAGAAGCAGCGTGGTATCTCCGTCACCT
>CADCQX010000344.1 GCA_902803695.1 Oscillospiraceae bacterium | reverse complement strand
GTTGCTAAGGCATTTATGGTAGGAAAGAAAAAGAAGAAGGATTAATAGCCTGTTTTAATCACGTTTTCTACGTCAAATCTGAATTCAACATTTCCAACAGTTATCTTCTGTCCGGGTTTGATCTCATAGCTTTTTCCGTTTTCAACAGGTGAATCTTCAATATATGTCTTTCCTGATCCTTTCGACGGTTCCAAATAGAATGATCCGTCTTTCTTTCTGATCACTGCATGAAGAGGTGAGATAAGCGGATCATCAATGACTATGTCTGACAGAAAGCAGTCAGAACCAATACATGTTTCATCAAGATAAATGGAATATTGCGGGTTTATATCTTTGCATTCTGACAACAGTGAGAGCCTGCCTGAAACAAACGGTGCAAATTTGCATGATGTGTTTTCTGATCTTTGTTCTGAAGAAGTGTTATCTGCATTCTGTGTTTCTTTATCTGAGAATAATATGGAACTTCTCCGTTTTGAGATTTTCTGATCGTTTTCACGCTGTTTCTTTTCTTCGTTCTTCTTTTGACTGATGAACACACTGACTAAAATGAATATTGATAACAGGAAAAGTAAGAATCCTGAGATATACATCTTGCCAATCAGGAGACCTGCAGAGATCAGTGCTGATAAACAGGATAAGATCAGATCTTTTTCAGATTTTGAAAGCCTTTTTGCAGTGTGTGATGCATCTGTTGTTCCAGTCAAGGATTCGTCTCCTGAATCCGTTGACAGATATTCATCTTCATTTGTTCCGCTTATTATGCCTGCAATCTTTAAAAACATTTCTTCGTTGTTTTCTTTTACACAATGAACTAATGCGTTTTTCTCATCATCTGTAATGACTGTTTTGAAAAAATCACTGCTGAGAAGTCTTTCCAGCCGTTCAGCTCCAAGAGATGAGAGACACAGATCATCCGGATTGCTTTTGACAGGAAGGCAGCAAAGCTTAAGTAAAATGCCTTCCGAATCAGTAAAGACCATATCAGGATCTAAAACAATCGTTGATGGTGATATCAAATTATCCAGGAACTTAACGAATGAATAAAAAAGGTCCCCGGCGGATCTTCGCCTCTGTTCAAGCAGTTTTGCTTCTTTCTTGCGTACAGATAACTTCTTTTGTGAGGGTGATACGGAGAATTCTTTGTCGGTTATCTGTATGAAGTCAGAGAATTCAAAACAACACAATACTCCAGAACCTATATATTCAGTGCTGGGTTTCAGATAGAAGTCAGATTTGTTTCCGGCAATTACCTCTTCGGCATAAGCGCATAATCTATCCGGAGTATCTAACTTCTCACAAGCATAGTACCCGAAGGGTCCCTTTTTTATTTGCATCGTAATAATCCTTATAAAATTGTTTCAGAAAATGAAGTAAGTGGAAAATCTATCAGAATGCTTCTGTAATCTTGCTGTCGTCAAAACAAAAATCCATTACCTTCTGAGCATATTCCGAGAGCCCTGTTCTGAATAGAAGGGCTAATGCTACAAGTACCGCAATAATGATTACTATCTCTACGGTTCCCATACCTTTTTTGTTAAGCCGTTTCCTGTTCTTTCTCATAGTTTTTCCTCCTTTATATGCCGAGTGAGATAATTGCCGGTGTCATAGCGACCATCAATACACTTATGAAATCAAGTGTCATAGGGATGATCATTCCCAATGCTTCGCGTTCCTGGCGTTTACGTGAAGCATTCCTGCATAGTCCCCAACATGACTGTGCCTGGAGATTAAGCATGTTCAGTACTTCGGATGTTCCGAGCCGTCCGTATCTTGCAATCAGCAGAAGTGCTGCCTGGGCTTCCGGAATCTGTATTCTTAGTGAGAATTTCTCAACAGCATCTGAAGCTGATATTCCGCTCAGGATCATTGCTCTTAAGTTCTTTATTTCAAGTGACAGACTCTTATTCTCTCCAAAGGCTTTAGAACATATGGAAATAGCTTTTGGAAGCTGCATTCCTGATTCGAGAAGAGTGGATATTAGACACAAAAACAATGGTATATCGCTCATGAGATCTTCTCTTTTGCGTTCTACATCCGTTCTGATCTCATAGCCTCCAAGAAGCAGCATGGCTGTGGTAAAGAAGATCGCATATACAGGATTCTTTCCAAGACTCATAAGTATCGCAGTAAATAAAACCAGTGATGCGATACCGGTCATAAGCTGCTTTTTAAGATATTGTTCATACGACAGATCAGGGTTAACAGACAACTCATTAAAGAGTTCGTGTCTTGCAGTAATGAAACTTG
>CADCQX010000343.1 GCA_902803695.1 Oscillospiraceae bacterium | reverse complement strand
GAAATCGATCTTAGCTGCAACATCAGAGATATTCTGAAGTTCCATGCCGAAACGGAGATCCGGCTTATCGGAACCGTAACGCTCCATAGCCTCAACATATGGGATACGTCTGATAGGAAGTTCGATATCTACTCCGATAGCTTCCTTGAATACTCTTACGAGGAATCCCTCTGTGCAGTTCATAACGTCATCACAGTCAACGAAGCTCATCTCCAAGTCAACCTGTGTAAACTCAGGCTGTCTGTCCGCACGAAGGTCCTCGTCACGGAAGCACTTAGCGATCTGGAAATACTTGTCGTAGCCTGCGAGCATCAAAAGCTGCTTGTAAAGTTGTGGAGACTGCGGAAGAGCAAAGAATGAACCGTTCTTGATACGGCTAGGTACGAGGTAGTCTCTCGCACCCTCAGGTGTACTCTTACCAAGGATTGGTGTCTCGATCTCGATAAAGCCCTGCTCATCATAGTAGTCACGTGCGATCTTTGCGATCTTATGACGGAGCATGAGATTTCTCTGCATGTTAGGTCTTCTGAGATCCAGGTATCTGTACTTGAGTCTCAATGCCTCGTTTGCATTGTCGTCTTCTTCGATATAGAAAGGAGTTGTCTGAGCCTCGGAAATGATACGGAGCTCTTCAACGTTAACCTCGATCATACCTGTCTTCATCTTAGGGTTCGGAGCACTTCTCAATGCTACGGTACCTACACAAGCGAGAACGAATTCACTTCTGATCTTTGAAGCCTTCTCCTTGATCTCGTCACTGGAATCAGGAGAAACAACGAGCTGGATCTCGCCTGTTCTGTCTCTCAAAGTGATGAATGTAAGTCCGCCCAAGTCTCTTTGCTTGTGGCACCATCCCATAAGTGTAACTTTCTTTCCGATGTCATTCTCGGAAAGTTCCGCACACATTGATGTTCTCTTTAAACCTTGA
Source organism: Oscillospiraceae bacterium (assembly GCA_902803695.1). Classification (GTDB taxonomy): domain Bacteria; phylum Bacillota; class Clostridia; order Saccharofermentanales; family Saccharofermentanaceae; genus Saccharofermentans. The sequence goes on along the minus strand of CADCQX010000343.1, from coordinate 11,483 downwards.
ATTGATTCTGCCATTTATATGTCACCATTCCTTAAATTATTTTTTCTCGAAAAAGCTCACTATCGAATCCAGAGCAACCTCTTCCTGTGAGCCGTCAGCCATGTTCTTGACATTAGCCTTGCCGTTTTTGACCTCATCCTCACCCAGAACGATAAGGTAAGGGATACCGACCTTGTTAGCATATTTCATCTGAGCCTTGAAAGATCTTCCGACAAGATCCCTCTCGCAGCCGATACCTGCTTTACGGAGATCCAGGCAGAGCTTGCTGATCAATGGCTTAGCCTCATCACAGAGGTTAGCGAAGTATACCTGAACGTCATTCGGCTTAGCAAACTCAATGCCCTGAGCCTCGCACTCCATGAGAAGTCTTTCTACACCCATACCGAAACCGATACCCGGAACATGTGAACCGCCGAGGTCCTCGATAAGTCCGTCATATCTTCCGCCGCCGCAGATGGTTCCCTGTGTGCCGACGTTTTCGGAAACGAACTCAAATACTGTTCTTGTGTAGTAATCAAGTCCTCTTACGATACCCGGATCGATAGTATATTTGATACCGAGATTATCAAGTTCAGCCTTGAGCTTCTCGAAGTGATCGTTACATTCCTCGCAGAGATAATCGATAAGTCTTGGTGCATCGACTGCATACTTCTTGCAGCCTTCAACCTTACAGTCGATCATACGAAGAGGATTCTTCTCAAATCTTGCCTTACAGTCAGCACAGAGCTCATCCATGTGTGGTCTGAAGTAATCCTTCAGGATGTCATTGTACTTTGCACGGCAAGTAGGACAGCCGATGGAATTGATACAAAGCTTTGTGTGCTTTACGCCAAGCTTCTCGAAAAATACTGTAAGAAGCGAGATGATCTCAGCATCGATCTCCGGTCCCTCTGATCCGAAAGCCTCAAGACCGAACTGGTGGAACTCTCTCATTCTTCCCTTCTGAACGTTCTCATATCTGAAAGCCGTGATGTTGTAGAACATTCTTACCGGGCTTGCAAGGCTTGTCATACCGTTCTCGATGAAGCTTCTTGCAACGCCTGCTGTTCCTTCAGGTCTCAATGTGATGGATCTGCCGCCCTTATCCTCAAAAGTGTACATTTCCTTTTGAACGACGTCAGTTGTGTCTCCTACACCTCTCTGGAACAGATCTGTCTGCTCAAATGTAGGGACTCTTATTTCCTCGTAGCCGTAGGAATGACAGACATCGGCGAAAGTCCTTTCAGCCTTATGCCAGCGGTAGATCTCCTGTGGCAAGATGTCTTTTGTTCCTTTCTGTGCTGCGTATCTCATGTTAAATACTCCGTTTTCTAATAATAATATACCCGCGTATTATAATACTCATGCGCGTTTTAAACAATCGGAAATTTAGTTTAAATCTCCGTCTCGTATACTATCATCGCCAAAACGGCTGCGCCTGCGGTCTCAGTTCTTAAGATCCTCGGACCGAGCGTAACTCTCAAAGCGCCCTTCTTAACGGCGTCATCGGCTTCCTTTTGCTCATATCCGCCTTCAGGACCGACAAAAAGTGCTATTCTCTCGCCCTTAAACTCGCGAAGTGCTGATTTAAGGCCTTTTTCAGTTTCTTCTTCCCAAGGGAACAAAGCCAGATCAAATGACTCTATCTTATCGATAGCCTCAGAAAAGTTCATTGGAGACGTAACTTTCGGAACTATTCCTCGGCCTGACTGTCTGGAAGCTTCCAGGGCGATCTTCTGCCATCTGTCGATCTTGCCCTTTGTATCTTTATCGAGTTTTACGACACACCTCTCGGATAAAACGGGAACTATCTCGTAAACGCCCAATTCCGTAGCCTTCTGGATCGTGAGATCCATTCTCTCGCCTTTTGAGACAGACTGAAACAAAGTAACCTTAAACGGCGGCTCGCTCTTGTTTTCGCGGCCTTCACCGACATCAAGGATGACTTTCTTTTTTGCGATCTCGCTGACAGAGCAAAGGTACTCGAGGCCCTTGCCGTCTACGACCGTTATCTCCTCGCCTGTCCTCATTCGAAGGACCTGGGATATGTAGTGTGAATCTTCCTCATTAAGTTCAAGTGTTCTTTGATCCGAGAGCACTTCATCAATAAAAAGACGAGTCATAAGAACTCCTTTACGACGTTTTCTATGATTCTAACATATTAAGGCATTAAAAAAGCCGTTCGACAATTAAGAATCGAAACGGCTCATTTAAGTTTATCAAGTTTTGCTCGAAGTTCCCGGAGGCTCTTACTTAGGGATTCATCGATAACCGGCTCCGGTGCGAAGTTATCGACATCTACGACCACCTCAAGTCCCTTCTTCGATACAGGCTTAGTGGAAGCGCCTTCGGAAGCGGAAACGGATGTCTGTGAATATCCGTCGGCTGATACAGTCTTAAGAGACTTAACACCTCCGTCAGACGGTGCATCGTTGATCTCCTTCTTACGGTCAAGAAGCGACTTGATCTCATATTTTGGAGTTTCCTCGACAACAGGTGCCGGCTCAGGTGCCGGTGCAGGAGCAGGTTCTTGTGCCTTAGGCTCTTCAACCTTAGGATTCTTCGAGAACGGTATCTCAGCCTTCTGCTCTTTCTCTTCGCCTGCAACGCCAAATACGAACTGGCTCGCTGTCATAGCTACCTGCTCAAGGCTCTCGCAGTCAGGAAGCTGACATGCAATAGCTGAAGCAAGATTATACTCATCTGCCCTCTGTGATTCGCCTCTCGGGAGCCAGCAAAACTCTTCGCCGCCAACGAGAAGGTCTACGCCGAAGGACTCAAAAGCCTTGACGAAGATAGCGCCTCTGTATCTCATGCTCAAGGAAGAAGCTGCCTTGATAAGGTCTTCTTCGCTGTGGACTTCCATTCCGGCCATAAGCTCGATCTCATACGGATTAGGTGTGAGGATCGCAGCCAGAGGGAATAGTTTATTTGAAAGATTGACAAACACGTCCTCGGTAATGAGGATCTGTCCGTCTTCGGAAATGATAGCGGGATCAACAACGATATTCGCAACCTTATAACGCTTAAGTCTCTCGGCTACGCCCATTACGACTTCGGCGCTGGTCAAAAAGCCTATCTTAACGGCCTGTGGGAGATCCTGACCTGATGAAAAGAGCTCGTTCATGGCTGAAGCCACTTCAAGTCTGGAGCAGTCATTTACCGCAAGCGGAACACACTCGTATCCAAACGCTTCGATCGTACGGATATCCGAGCTAATATCAAAACTCTCATTAGCGAATGATTCCGCTATGGTTAAGATAGTTCCCATCTGCCCTCTCCCTTGTAGTTTCGTGTCACAATTCCGACACATTCTCATCTTCAGTTTCGCACATTTATAGCAAATACTCAATATTTTTTTGTGTATATTAGGTTACATTTCGTATATTTTGTGCGAATCGTTTTTTTATAAAAGGGCAGACGGGAATCCTGTCTTTACTCGTTCACTCTAAGGTCATCCACTATACTCTTGCCCTTGATCCTGCCGTACATCAGGGTCGGGACGAAGTAGCTCAGCAAAATGAAGATCGGAAGGATGATCAGAAGCGGCCAGAGAACGATGTTTACGCTCTCACTGAGCCAGAAGAGCCCGATGTTTCCGATAAGAAGGTTCATTACAAGACTCAACGGCAAGGCCAGAAGGATCGTGAAGAGCGAGTAGAACAAGCCTTCCGTGAAGAGCATCCTTCTTTGCTGGGATGAAGTCATTCCGACGGCCTTAAGGAGAGCCAGTTCGCGTTTTCGAGAAAGAATACTGGTAAGAATGGCATTGATGAAGTTAAGGATTCCGATAAGGCCGATTATGCCGACCAGGACCGAACCGACCTTCATAACGCTTCCGGTAAATACCCTGAATTTCTGTCTGGCTGTCTCGATGCTGGAATACTGTATCCTGTCGGATCCAGAAGTAAGGTCTGACAGGTATTTTTCAGCCTTTGCAGCAGCCTCATCGCTTACTACATCCGCGCAGTAGCACAAGGTAATAAAATCTCCTTCTGTAAGCTCATCGAGGCCTGAACGGGTCACATACATCTCATAGGACTCCTCACCCCAGGAGAACTGAGGACTGAAGCTGGATGGTTTTTCTTTGTATAGTCCGCAAACCGTAAACTCCTTTTTTATGGATTCATGATGCGGTTTAAATCCGGTGAGGTCAGAAGGAAGCTCGCCCTCTTTCACTTCGTCAAGGTAATAGACTTCACCTGTCTTAGGATCTTCAACGCCGTATCTGATTATGTACTCGAGTGTGATCTTATCGCCTACTTTGAAAGTATCATTATTTTCAATGATTACGCCGCTATTATTCCCACGCATATCTTCAATATCACCTGAGCACAGATCAAACTCGCTTAAGAGCTCCTCATCGACACCTGTTAACAATGCGATCGCATCTTTTCCTTCTATATCGATCATGGAATTAGTAGCCATGTATGCTCTTCCGGAATGAGAAGTCTCGATGTTGGATTCTATCTTCTCGATCTCACTATCAGTCAGACCATTCCTCATAAGATCTCCCATGAAATATTCTTTGGTGGAGATAGTGAAGTCCATATCAGGAGCCTCAGCATGAACATACTGGTTCATATCCACATTTCCCATCAGCGCACAAAGAGAGTTGAATACAACTAGTGCCAGAGCCAGTGAAAGAAGTACCATACCGGTCCTTTTCTTGTTCCTTCCGAGATTCGAAAGAGCCATTGCCGGGATCTTGGCACGGTTGGAGGAATGCTTTTTCTCGGATACTTTTACATCGCTGTATCTCAAAGCTTCGATAGGAGAAACCTTCGATGCTTTTCGAACAGGAATAAGGCTCGAGATCCAGACTGTGAAAGCCGAGAAAGCCGCTGCACCCAGGAAGACGAAGATATTAAAGCCGCTTATGATCTCCAGATCCTTGCCGTAGGTGGTGTTCTGAAGGATCGTAGGAATAAGGCTGTTTCCGATGAAGTAACCTGAAACAAGACCCAGAGGGATAGATATGAGGCAAAGGATAAACGCTTCACCCATGATGATCTTACGAAGCTGCTTGGATGTTACACCGACCGTCTTAAGAAGGCCGTAATTTCTGACCTTTCCTGCAACGGTGATCTGGAAGATGTTGTAGATGATGAGAAATCCCGTTATGACTATGAGGATAACAAAGACAACGATAGTACCTACACCTTCCTCGTCTATAGTACCCATCGACAGTTCGTATACGCTGTTAGCCATCATACGGCCTTCCTCAAGACCCAGCTGCTCACTGAACAGCTCAACCTGTCCGACAACGTTCTTGGAAGACTTGAAGTTGAAAAAAGCTTCGGTAAGACCCGTCTTGTTCAGGTTATATTCGGAGATGATGCTGTCAGCGTATTCATCAGATACAAGGATCATGGATGATGAATTGTCCGCAAATCCGCAGACGTTGAACTTATCCTTGATAACCGATACCTCATCATCAGATACAACAGCGTATTCGAGCTCGACCTGAGATCCGATCTTTTTCTCGACATTTAACGTATCAAGCATAGTCTTGCTTATAACGATATCGTTCTTGTTTTGAGGCATCTGCCCTTCCTTCGGATAACAAAAACAGTTCTTGGCAAAGTCTTCGTCACCGCTTACAATGCACGCCATATCACCGATCTCGGCTGATCCGATGAATAAGCCTTTGCAGACGTCCTTGACTCTGCTGTTGTTTTCGATACTTGAATAAAGGTCGTCATCCACATAACTTACATAGGCGTCGCTACGATATCCGACATCTTTTCTGTTCTGGAGATCGATAGTCCTGTCAAGGGAGAAGAACACCGTGAAAAGCGATGTGAAAAGAATTGTCGTTAACATGATCGCGAATATCGTGATCAGGTTTTGCTTTTTGGAGGTCATGACAGATCTTAAACTTAATCTGTTAAGGACCTTTCTGTTACGATTGTTCATGGTCCACCTCTTTTACCCGCGTGTAACGACCTGACCGTCTTCGATCCTGATGATCCTGTCAGCCGTCTGCGCAATGTCTTCGTTATGCGTGATCATGACTATCGTCTGATTGAACTTATTCGCCGTAATCCTGAAAAGGCTCATAACATCCTGAGATGTCTTGCTGTCGAGATTACCTGTCGGCTCATCCGCGAGTATAACGGCAGGATTTCCTGCGAGGGCTCTGGCGATCGCCACTCTCTGCTGCTGTCCTCCGGAAAGTTGGGACGGAAGCTTATCGAGCTTACTTCCCAGATCCAAAGTCTCGATAATGTTATCAATATGAGCCTTGTCCGGCTTTACTCCGTCGAGTTCGAGCGGAAGAAGAATGTTCTCTTTTACATTAAGGATCGGTACCAGGTTAAATGACTGGAAAACAAATCCGATCTTTCTTCTTCGAAGGATCGTAAGTTTCTCATCCTTAAGAGAGAAGATGTCATTACCGTCTACGAATACTTTTCCGGAGGTCGGTCTGTCCAGGCCTCCGAGCATATGAAGAAGTGTAGATTTGCCGCTGCCGGATGTTCCGACTACCGTAACAAACTCACCTTTTTTGATCTCGATATTCACGCCTCTTAATGCGTGTACAATACTGTCGTCTTTTCCGTATGTCTTAACCAGATCTACTGTTTTTAAAATTTCCATATTCTGTCCTTTCATTGCATACAAATAACCGGTTGTGATCTTATTATCGCAACCGATTCTTTCTCAAATCTTTCCTGTCAAAAAGGAATTATGACAGTTTTGAAAGATTTATGCTTTGGGAAGGAAAACAGAGAAGCATGAACCTTCTCCCTCTTTGGACTTGACGGTCACATATCCGCCCTCGCCCGCAACAATCTCTCTTGTCAGAAAAAGTCCGATACCAACGCCCTCTTTCTGCATAACATTCTTTCCTCTCGAAAACCTTCCGAAGATCTTCGTAAGTTCTTCCTTCGGGATTCCGATACCCGTATCTTCGATGTCGGTCTTGGCGTACATCTCATAGTTCTTTACCGAGAGCTTGATCTGACCCTTATCCGTATACTTGATAGCATTATCGACAATATTCAAAAATGCCTCATAAGTCCACTTCGGATCGCACTTAACTTTTATGTCGCTCTTCTCGCAAACAAGTTCCAGTCCCTTATCTTTTGCCTTCGAAGAAAGCTCGTCACACACACTTGAGATCAGTTCATAAAGATCAGTCTCAGAAACGTTAAGGGATATGATACCGTTTTCGAGACGTGACATCTTAACAAGCGAATCTATAAGGAACTTCAGTTTCTCGGATTGTGATCTTATGGAGTCGACTTTCTCACGGACATTATCCGGGATGTCATCTTCAGCAAGAAGATCACTATAGAGCATCAGATTGGCGATAGGTGTTTTCGTCTGGTGTGATATGTCGGATATAAGTGCCTTGATCTTATCTTTTTCTTCCTCGACTTTTCGGGCAGACAAAGAAGAATTAGAAAGATACTCGGAAAGCTTCGATTCAAGAAGTGACTGGGAACTCTCATCAAATCTGGTCTCCGTGAATTCACCCTTGATGGCATCATCGAGCATCTTTGTAAGCGAATCTATAAGCCTGCGCATACGGATACGGTCGACGATCACTATGATGACGGCGGCCACAAAAAGAACTATACCGACGACAGTGATTATGTCTCTTATCATTCGTTCACCCAGCTATAACCTATACCGTAAACAGTCTTGATCCTGTCCGTGGAAAGTTTGTCCCTTAAGCGCTTAACGGAAACAGAGAGAGCGTTGTCATCAACAAATTCGGAACCGTCAATCCATACCTTATCGATAAGATCTTCTCTTCTTACCGTCGCACCTTTGTTGAGGACCAGGATCTTAAGTATCTTCTGTTCGGTCTTACTAAGTTCCAGGACTTCTTCGCCTTTTTTGAATTTCATCTGCGAAAAATCGAAAGAATAATCAGCAATATTGATGATGCCTTCGTCCTTGACTGTTCTTTTCAATCTGGAGTTTACTCTCGCTCTTAAGACAGAGAGCGAAAAGGGTTTTGTTATGTAATCATCAGCACCGAATTCAAAGCCCTTTACGATATCGTCATCCGTGTCATTTGCGGTAAGCATGACAACAGGAAGATCCGGAGTCTGGGACTTTATTTTTCGAAGAAGATCGAGGCCTGAACCGTCAGGAAGATTGATATCCAATAAAACAAGAGCAGGTGTAAGAATGGACAACTGCTCTTCTGCTGCTTTGATTGTGCTGACGGAAACAACCGACTTGCCGTCATTTTTGAAGGCGGTGCAAAGTCCTCTGTTAAGTTCTACATCGTCTTCAAGGATCAGGATCTGTTCATTACTCATAATCAGTCATCGATCTCTTTTTTAAGTTTTCTGAAATCGCCTACGGCCTTCCAACCGATCTTGATGATCTTCTTGATATTGATGGAGTTGGTTCCACCCTGTCTGGATTTGAAAGTTATAGGAATAAACTTAACCTTATCCTTGTGGTGGAGGAAGTAAGTCGTAAACATGATATTCGGGATATTGAAATCCTTAGGAAGTTTGTCGATATATTTAGCGACCAGTGAAGTCTTCATAAGACGGAACGGCGCATTAGCATCCTTAGCCTTAACACCGAAGATGATCCTTAGAAGGAAACATACCGTGTTCTCGACAAACTTTCTGCTCTTGCCGTCACCTCTTACGACACGCTCACCGATGATCGCGTCATATTCATTACGAAGCTGCCAGAACTGTTCAAACTCAGACGGCTCAGTCTGTCCGTCAGAATCTGTCTGGAAAACATAATCAGCATTGTTCTCGATAGCATATCTGTATCCGAATAAAACAGTGGAACCGTGGCCACCGTTAGGCTTTGTCTGCGGGATCAAAAGAGGACGGTCCTTGGCAAGTTCGGTGAGTATCTGAAGAGTATTGTCCTTTGATCCGTCATTAATTATGACCAATCTTGACTCTCCACTCTCATTATGTGCTTCGACTACGGGATACCAGTCATTAACGCACGCGCAAATATTCTCCGACTCATTATAAGCAGGAATAACAATGTATAGTTTATCCACCAAGGCACCCTCCCGGTTTATTTTCTGCAGATGTATGCCATCCAATCGTTTTTACTGCATGTCTCACATATCTTTAGCCCGGCGTCAGTCAGAGCCTTCTCGACCCTGTCTGCTTTGGTATTTATTATACCCGAACAAAGGAAAAATCCATCGTCCTTTATCTTAGAAGGAATGTCAGGTGCTATAGCACAGATAACATCCGCTATGATATTCGCTACGATTATATCATACTTGTCAGATTTGGCGTCTTTGAGTTCACCTGCATAACAGTCGATGAAATCGCAGCCGTTCTTCTCACAGTTGTCCTTAGCTACATCAACTGCAAGTCTGTCGATATCAATAGCTTCTATATTCTTACAGCCGAGTTTGGCTGCGATTATCGCAAGGATACCCGAACCTGTTCCCAAGTCCAAAAGCTTATCGTCAGGATTCAGATTCTTATCAAGAAGTTCAGCACACATGGATGTAGTCTCATGTGTTCCCGTTCCGAATGCGGAACCGGGATCAAGATAAACGACCTCAGTCTTCTCATCAGTCTCAACAGTTTCCCATGAAGGACATATAACAATACGGTCGGAGATACGGAAAGCTTTATAATCAGCCTTCCAGTTATTCTCCCAATCCTCATCCTTGACATACTTATAGCCTGTAAAGCCCTTACCTACATCAAGGAACTGTCCTATATCAGAAAGACGCTCTTTGATGAGCTCCATGGCATCTTCCGTCGGAACAGTCTTTGTTCCGATGTTGGCATAGATCCTTCCAATGCCCTCAGGATTCTCATACTCTTCGCTCTTCGGGCCGAGCCTGATGCCTTCATCAAACTCAGCGAAGTATGCGTTGATAGTTACATCCGTTCCGAGTGAATCAATATATCCGTCATCCGCATATGAAAGCGAATCAGGATCTTCGATTATCCTCTTTATCTCATAAGGATCACAAACGGCAATACCGTCTGCTCCGATCTGAGCGAGCATCTCGCAGATAGCATCAGATGCATCCTCAGTGGTAACTATTGTTATCTCAACCCACTGCATAAATTATTTCCTTATCTGAAAATGTCCTTAACTTTCTTGAAGAAGCCGGATTTCTTAGCATAGTTCCTCTCAGTCAATGTTCCCTCAAAAGATCTCAGGAGTTTCTTCTGATCTTCGCTGAGTCTTGTAGGAACTTCAACAACAAACTTACAGGTATGCTTACCTCTTGTTCCGTTGCTGTTGATATAAGGGATACCCTTGCCTCTGAATTCTACTGTATCACCAGGCTGTGTGCCTTCCTTGATAATGTACTTCATAGGACCGTCGATCGTAGGAACATCGATCTCTCCGCCGAGAGCAGCCTGTGCATATGAGATAGGAACCTCACAGTATGTATCCGCACCGCTTCTGGAGAAGATATCGTGCTTAGCAACCTTGAATTCGATATAGAGATCACCGTAAGGTCCGCCCTTTGAACCAGGCTCACCTTCGCCTCTTATAGGCATTCTGTTACCGGTATCGACACCTGCCGGTACCTTAACGTGAATACTCTTTCTGATCTTTGTCCTTCCTCTTCCGCGGCACTGGGTACATGGAGTCCTTATAACCGTTCCTCTGCCCTGACATGCAGGACAGTCTTTGGTAACCATCGTCATACCGAAGAGAGTCTGTGTCTGCTGCTGAATACGTCCTGAACCGCGGCATGTAGGACATGTCTCAGGAGATGTTCCCGGCTGTGCGCCTGAACCTTTACAAGCATTACATACGTCTTCTTTATCGATCGTTATATCTTTCTCAACACCGAATGCTGCCTCCATAAAGGAAATACTCATTCCATATCTGAGATCCGCACCCTTCTGAGGACCGCTTCTTCTTCTCGAAGAACCTCCGAATCCTCCTCCGAAAATGGAGCTGAAGATGTCGCTGAAGTCCATGTCTGCGCCATAGAAACCGCCGGCTCCTCCACCGAATCCGTTTCCGTCAACACCTTCATGACCGAACTGGTCATACTTGCGTCTCTTATCTGCATCGGATAATACTGCATAAGCTTCGTTTGCTTCTTTAAACTTAGCCTCTGCTTCCTTATCTCCCGGATTCAAGTCAGGATGGTATTTCTTGGCTACCTGACGGTAGGCTTTTTTAAGCTCGTCATCTGTGGCGTTCTTATTTACGCCAAGGACTTCATAGTAGTCACGTTTTTGATCAGCCAAAGTTATTCCTCCAATTTACAAGCGAGAAGCCGACGCTCTTTAAAGCGTCAGCTTCCGCCGTCAATTCTCTAGTATTTTCGCGAATTAGAAATCGCCGCCAGCGCTCTTAAAACCGTCATCACCGGCATTCTGAGCACCGCCCATATCAGGACCTGCACCCTGTGCGCCGTAGCCTGTGAAATCCTGTGGGTTAGGCTGTCCGCCGTTAGGATTTGCCTGAGCGTAGAGCTTCTCAGATACCTTGTAGAATGCCTGTGTTACATTCTCTGTCTCCTGCTTCATAGCTGCGGAATCATCCTTGGAGATAGCATCCTT
>CADCQX010000342.1 GCA_902803695.1 Oscillospiraceae bacterium | reverse complement strand
GCACTTATGGAAGCTTTCGAGAGAGCAACCGGTAAAGGAGGGAAGACTCATGGGTAAGAACACGGGTTTTCTGGATTATGACAGGGCGATAGGTGCTGATCGAGATATCAAGGAAAGAGTTAAGGATTATCTTGAAGTACACAGGATGTATCAAGATGAGGACAGTTGCAAAACTCAAGGTGCACGTTGTATGGATTGCGGTATTCCGTTCTGTCAGACGGGTATGTTCCTGGGAAGAGCAGCAACAGGTTGTCCATTGGCTAACTTGATTCCTGAAACTAACGATCTTGTTTATAAAGGTGAATTCAAGGAAGCTTATCAAAGACTTCGTAAGACAAACGGATTCCCGGAGTTTACAGGTCGTGTATGTCCGGCTCTTTGTGAAGGTGCTTGTACATGCGGTAACAATTTTGAAGCCGTATCGGTTCGTAACAATGAGTGGTATGTTTCCGAGCGTGCATGGCAGGAAGGCACTATGAAACCTCAGCCGCCGACGAAGAGAACAGGAAAGAAAGTAGCCGTTATCGGTTCAGGACCTTCAGGTCTTGCTTGTGCAGATCAGCTTAACAAAGCAGGTCATACAGTAACTGTTTTCGAGAGGGCAGACAGACCGGGCGGACTTCTTATGTACGGTATTCCGAACATGAAGCTCGATAAGAGTGTTATCCTTCGCAGGATCAAGCTCATGGAAGAAGAGGGTATAACATTTAAGCTCGGAGTCGAGATCGGTCACGATATCAGTGCTAAAGAGATAAAGAGTACTTTTGATGCGGTTGTATTGTGTTGCGGTTCGACAAAGCCGAGAGATCTTAAAGTAGAGGGAAGAGACCTTAAGGGAATCCACTTTGCTGTTGATTACTTAAGAGGAAATACAAAGGCCCTCTTTGCAGATGATCATTTTAAGAAGAGCGGTCCTGCTCCATCTCTTAAGATATCGGCTAAAGGAAAGAATGTAGTTATCATCGGAGGCGGTGATACAGGTACAGACTGTGTTGCAACTGCTGTAAGGCAAGGTGCAAAGAGCGTAACTCAGCTCGAGATCACAGGACCTTTGCCGGATGCAAGATCCGAGAACAACCCTTGGCCTGAGTATCCGTTTATCAAGAAGAACGATTATGGTCAGGAAGAAGCGGAGGAACTGTTCGGAGCAGATCCGAGAAATTACTTCATGTCTACCGAGAAATTCATAGGTGACAGTAAAGGTAACGTGAAGGAATTGCAGGTAACTCAAGTATCATGGCAGAACGGTAAGCCTGTTCCGATCGAAGGAACAAGAAAGAACATCAAGGCTGATCTTGTTATCCTTGCTATGGGATTCCTTGGACCTGAGGATCTTATCGCTGATGAGCTTAAGCTCGATCGTGACGGAAGAAGCAATATCAGTGCCGAGTTCGGTGACTTTAAGACTAATATCGAAGGTGTATTTGCTGCAGGTGATATGCGCCGCGGTCAGTCCCTTGTAGTATGGGCAATGACTGAGGGCAGAGGAGCTGCAAGAGAGTGCGACAGATTTCTTAGAAAAGGTCAGACGGTATTGCCTTAAACAATCTGAAATACCTAACTAAAAGGCGATTTAGGAAACTGGATCGCCTTTTTTGATGCATTGATAAATTTTCTTATACTGTTATCATCAAAAATATAGGTGGATGTTGTTTGATGTTTATTATGGAGGAGGAGAATAATGAAAAACAATAAATTCATCAAAGTTCTGTCAGCTTTTTTATGTGCTTCTGTTCTTACTTTCCCGATAATGGGCTGTGATCAGAACAGATCGTCCGGAAAAAAGGACAAGAATAAAAAGATCAGTTCTGATGAAGATGAGGATGAAGAAGAGGAGATCGAGCTGACTGAGGAAGTCGAGGATACTGAGGAAACGGAAGATACTACTCCGAAGCGCGAATATGATAAGGATACTTTTTCCATGTTTTCGAGTATGGCAATAAGTCTTCTGGGAGTACCGGATACAGGATTCGGTCCTGTCTTTGGTGTAGACGGTGTTATCGCGAGCCTGACTCACAACATGGATTATGAACTGACTTACATAGAGTTTGAAACTGAAGAAGAAGCCGAAGAAATGCTTGATACGTACAAGACTTTGGCGGAGGATAACTATGATGCCAGATCAATGGTAACCGAAGATGCAGTTTACTTTGATGACTTTGTAACATTGCCCGACGGATCAACTCATTATCTGTATGCTACTGCAGCAGTAGACGGCTATTATTTCTACTACTTTGCATATAACGATACTGATCTTGATATGATGTGGGAACTGAACAGCATGATAAATGTATTGGGATTCTATACTCCGTATAACATGCTCAGTGGCAATCCTGATGTCGAGAGAACAACGGAGAACGGCATGGATATGGATGCTCTTAAGGATACCGCAGCAACGGTCTTCGGTTTTGATAAGTCTGAATTTAATTCGCAACCTGCTCCTGTTGATTGTTTTGAGGCTTACTACTATTTTTCCGATGATTTCTGTGTAGAGTATTATCTCTACAATTACAGGGCAAATGCATTAACAGCGCTCTGGTCTTATTACAGAGATGTATTAGACTCGTACCCGGGAAACTTTACCGACGGTACAGGATATTTCTTCGGACAGGTAGATGATCCTGATTATGTCTGTGGCGGAATGTTCGTAAGCGGATGTTACCTGATAATGGTCGAGTGTTACTCGGATGAAGGCAAAGAGCAGGTTAAGGATTTTATTGATAAAGTCGGACTTCCGATGCCTGACGGTCTCTGATCGAAATTGTCAATCGAATAAAGATGAGGCGGCTCACTTATGTGAACCGCCTCTGTTATTTGTTTTCAGAATTCAAAAATGTATTTGTTACTATCGTTAAAGTTGCAGTTAATGTATTGCTCCATTAAAGGTTCGAGTTCAGGATTAGCGTGGAATCTGAAGTCGTAATCATCAGTGGTCTTGCCTTCTTTACGGTAGTATTCGATCTTGCCGTCATCGTTGATCTTAAGATCTTCATAAGCCTGGCAGTCATACATTTCCTTTACTCTTCCGTCACTCGTCTCGAAAGTGATCTTATACACTACGTAAAGTGCATTGGACTCTTCTTCGGTAATGAGATATCTTACTAAGATCTCAGGGTCTTTGCTTATATTCCAGATGTCTTCGGAAGAGAAGATGACAGCACCGTAACTGTCATATCCTGATCTCTCGTCTTCGATCATACCGCCATCGATAAGTGCAGCAAAATCCTTATCGGCCCTGAGATCACTTGGCGTGATCCTGTAACCCGGATTCCATGTGATCTCAGTCGTTTCAGAAGAGTTGTTTTTCTTGCTGTTGCCGCCGAACTTTAATACGAGGAAGATCATACCGAACAAGATAAGCATTGCGAACATTATGCTGACGCATCCTTTTATCACCGCTCTTACCGTGCGCGCTCGTTTTTGACGTAATTGCTCATCACGTTTTGCCTGATTTATCTGCTGCTGGGTTGCGTATTTCTTCTCGAGACCAAGGATGCTCTTGGCAAGTGACAGACGGATATAGTCTTCTGCGTTTATGATCTTTTCATATTCGCTGTCAGTTGCATCTGTAGGAATATCGAATGTTCCGCCGCAGTATGCACATACGAGTTTGTCGCCTTCCTGTCTGAGAGGAGCTTCACAGTTTGAACAATTAAGGGTTCTTAATTTCATTATGCTTCACCTCCTTTTGGCAGATTGATCTGAGCAGAGCCTGATTCAGGTATTACATTTAAAGCTCCTTTGTCATTCTCGTATCCTTCCCAGTGATTATCGATGTTGTCATCGGTTACGGATTTACATAGTGAATAGTTGCATGTGAAATGACCGGTCTCATCCGCTTCAACTTTTTCGAAACATACACATGAATAGACATCTTTTGTGTTGCCGCTTAAGAGATATTCGTACGTGCATTTGTAGATGTTGTAAATGCTTATGTCAGTGCCGTCTTTTACCATATAGGAATATATTGCTTCAGGAGTTCCTACAAGATAAGCGTCGCCTTCGTCTCCGCCGGATTCGAGAACGGGAGCGGATCTTCTGGATAACTCATAACTTGCTCCTGCTCCTATCGTGTTCTCGATGAAGTTAGGATCGTTTTCGAGATCATTTACGGATATATCAGTCAATCTCTCGATCCTTGCTTTCTCGGCTTCTTGTTGTGCTTCCTTCCTGGTCTTTCTGTCCTTAGCGATATTAGTGCCAATGACGATAAAAGTACCTATCATCACCAGCATCATGACTCCGCCCATAACAGCATACAGTATCAAACCGCCCAAAAGAGTGGTTCCCTGAGATTTAGCGGCATGCTTGAATTGCTGTTTCATCTCGCTTGTCATGAACTTTTTTCTGAGTTCGGCATCTTTCTCGAGAAGAGTCCTGTCTTTCTCGATAAGAAGTCTCGTTCTGTCTGCCTCGGTAACGAGCTTTGCATACTCAACGTCTGCTTCGTCGTAATCGACGTTAAAAGCAGCGCCACAGCTGGTGCAGTAGAACTTGTCCTGCTGCTGATTCAGAAAGCCACCGCACTGCGGACAATTAAGATTTGTAAGTCTCATTGTAGTTCCTCCAATAGTTCAAATATCAACTGATATCCAACTTGCTCATATTATAACCCGGATATTTTTCAATCAGCTTCGTACGAGCATCATCTACCGAATCGTAAACATTGTCGAGATGTGCTGTGTAGTCACAGTAGACAGAACCACCGGTAGCATCATCTGCCAACAGGCTGCTATAGTAAATGCAGATATACTTCGTGCTGTCATCGGTGCATTTGCTCTCGTAAACGAGGTACAGATCGTTCGTGTAATACGTAGAGAAGAGGTATCCTGCTACAAGCTCGTTATCACTGGTTGTTCCGTATTTTTCCTGTACGCGATCAGAATCGAGGATTTTGCTTGAAGCTTCAGCCAGATTATTCATTATTTCTTCGTTGGAAGAGATCTGTGATGCATCGATTGAGAAATCATACAAGGTTTCCTCTGAAGTTTCAGTTGTTGCTTCAATAATTGTAGTAGTTGTTGTCGTTTTACCGCCAAAGATATCGTTTATCGTTTGTTGCTTACGGTTTGATACAGCTCCTCTGATGATCATCACGATGATCTGCAACAAGACATAACCGCCGATGACGATCGGAACGATGATCCTTGCCTTGGATCTGCGTCTTCCGGTATTCTGAGTTGTAGGCTGTGTAGTCGGTTGAGAATACTGCTGATTATACTGAGTAGGCTGAGCTGTGGTTGAAGGTCTTGTGTATCTGTTGTACTTGAGATCTTCTCTTGTTCTGTTGAGTTCGCTCTCTCTTAATGCCCTTGCGGCATTTCTCTCAGCTTCGGTCTCTTTTCTTATCCTCTCGACATCTTTTGAATCGAAATCGGCTGCGAAGGAGCAACCGCAGAATGAACACTCGAACATTCCATTGTTAAGGTCGAGTTTTCCGTTGCAATTCGGACAAACTTTGTTACCAAACTTCATAACAAAATCCTCCTTTCTCAAACACCCATGATAATTATATCATAGTGTTTTCGAGCTCTTTTTTAAGTCCGGGGCAGATAATTGTGGCTCATTTTATGCTTCCGAAACAAAATAAGACCATATCCGATAATTGTTTTCGAAAATGATAATCAATTTGAAAAATAGTGTCAGAATATTATAATGATTTGGTGTGATAAAAAATCTTTGCTAATTGAAAGGATAGGGAAATGGAAAATTTCAGAAACGGAATAACGGATAAGGAAATAAATGATTCATGCTGTGAACTCGGAGAGATTACTCCGTCTAAGATATTGGATTTTGACGTAGTAGTCGTAGGTGCCGGAGCCGCAGGTGTTCCGGCAGCGGGAATAGCAGCGGAAGGCGGCGTTAAGGTCGCTCTTCTTCAAAAGGAACCGAACGTTGTATCACAGGGCAACTGCGCATCTGCAATAATCAAGTCGCGTTCCACGGAGGCAGGTATCGCTAAGTGGATCCATCATACAAACAGCCTTTGTGATTGGAGAGCTGATACAAAGCAGCTCAGAGCATATGCCGAACATTCCGAAGAAGCGATGATGTGGGTTCTTAACAGATCCGGAATGACCAAGGAGACAGAGTATGGTGACGGAAGCAAGGTCGACAGCAACAAAGACTGCGCAACGCTTCTTAATGACGGCGCCGATCTTCGTGCTTTCATGAGTACCAGCGGATTGTTCACGGGTACCTGGCAGGATAGAGAAAAGACATACGATTACGGTGATGACAAGTGCTATTTCTTCGCTCCTTGGGTAGGACCTAAGCCGTTAAATGTCGGCAGCGCTCTCCGTAAGGCTTTGGAGAACGTAAGAGAAAAGAATCCCAACCTTGAGACATTTTTCTCAACCCCTGCTGTTAAGCTCCTTTCCGATGGCGGGAAGGTAACTGGTGTAATCGGTAAGACTAACGACGGCAAATATATCCAGTTTAATGCTTCGAAGGCTGTTATTCTTGCTACAGGTGATTATACAAACAACTGCGCTATGGTAGACCGCTGGTGTCCTGATATCGCAGAGTTTGACAAGAAGCAGTTCAATAAGACCGGTGACGGTCATATCATGGCTATGACTGCAGGTGCCAAGATGGAGAATCTCGGTCATACCAAGATGATGCACGACTTTGATTCCGCGCTCATGTATGAAGAGCCATTCCTCTATGTCAACATGAACGGTGAGAGATTTACTAACGAATATACAGGCTTCGTTTACATGGGAAATCTTCTTAAGTTCCAACCTTCCTACAAAGGTTCCATGCTCGACAAGGAGCACGCAGACGGCTCAAAGGGTTGGTATTGCACCATCTATGACAGTGACTATGTTAACTGGCCTGCAGACGAGTTTGTCCAGGGTATGATCCCTCCTCAGGTAATGGAGAAGTTCATTCCCGGCGCAGTTGAAAACCCGACGGGTGTATTTAAGAACCTGATCGATCTTCACAGATGCGACACGCTGGAGGAACTCGCAAAAGAACTCGACATCCCTTACGAGAATCTCAAGAAGTCAGTCGACCGATATAATCAGCTTTGCGAAGAAGGCTGCGACAAGGATTTCGGTAAGCCTTCCAAGTACATGCATAAGATCGCTAAGGCTCCTTTCTGGGGTGCTCGAAAACATATCCGCGTATCCGCAGGAGTCTCAGGTATCAGGATCAATGAATACGGTCAGGCTCTTGATTCAAACGATGCTCCTATCAACGGACTGTACTGTGTAGGTAATCTTGGCGGACCGTTCTACGGCGGAAGCGATTATCCTTTCCACCAGACAGGTCTCTCACTCGGAAGATGCTATGCTTATGGTCTCATCGCTGCAAAGCACGTTTTGGGTCAACTGTAATTATTTGACCAAAGGAAGATATGATGAAGAAATCAAAAAGGATAATTGCATTTGCACTGCTATCCTCGTTTTTGCTTACTTCTGTTGCCGGATGTGACGATAAGATTATTGATACGACATTGGAGTCACAGGCCGGAGAAATCACTTCTGAAACCACTGAGACTGAGGAGACAGAGGAGATCTACGAAGTCGGTGAGGGATTATCGGAAAGCGAACTGTATGATAAATACAGGGATATTGCAAAGCAGATATATATAAACGACGGTAAGGATTATCTGTACGGATTCGGAAAAGAATATCTCAACGGCTACGTCTGCGAGAATTCAGAGTATGCTCTTTTCATTTTCGATGATAATGATAATCTGATCGAATACAAATACCAGGATGGGAAGATATCAAAATATACTCCTTCCGAGATGTATGACGTGGACCATCTTTTGACATTTGATCAGTTCTTTCATCTTCCGTGCCTTCTCGATCAATATTCGATCCACGCTGATGAACTGATGATCGATACTTATAATTCCGTTCTCTGTGACGGAAAATATACCGGTACGGTTATAGGTTTATCGGCTGATATGGATTATGCGGTCGCCTTGGTGGGTCAGGTATATGCGTTTACTCTTACCAAGAATGAATGCTTGTTCCTGAAAAAAGGCGATAAGATCAAGGTGGATGGAGATCTGCATGACTATGTCGTTGTTACCGATGTCGAGGATTATGGAGAAAACATCCGTATAGAAGTCGATGATTATTGCTGGTTCATTTTCGATAAGAACGATACGGAGAATGAAAGGGAGTATATACTGACAAAGTTCGAACATCCTTATTACACGGATTCATATTCTTTTGTGATGATCCCGATATCAAAGGATTGTAAATTTGACCTTTACTTTGTTCATGGTGATGTTAACGGAAAAACCGTGATCTTCGACGAAGAAGGTCTGGGGTTTGAAGAGGCAAAAGATAAGATATCTCATAATTCGGATATAGTATCTGACGATGGACAGATCATCATTAAAGCATATGAAAATGGCGGCTTTGAGATGATCGGGTCCATAGTAAAACCGATAGAGATCAAAGACGGGGAGATAACATACATTAACCTGATTCGTTGCGTAGAATGAACGAAAGAATACTTTACAAATCATTTTTGCAATGCTATTATCACCCCATATAGATAAACCGTTGACGCGGAGATAACGGTGATGATGCTCCCACAGAGAGCCGGCGATGCTGAGAATCCGGCGGAAAACAAATCATCAAATGGACCGCTGAGGGTGCAGTCAAATGCATTAGTGCAAAGTATTCTGCAACGTGAGGGCATACGTTACTTGCCGGGGATATGATGGTATCTCGCTAAGCGCACGACGTCAAAGTCGTGAATCAAGGTGGCACCGCGAATTTATTCGTCCTTGACAGAACTTAATGGTTGTTCTGTCGAGGATTATTTGTATCCTCCGGAACAAGAAAAGGAGGAAACAACATGAAGATCTTACCGGAATTGGAAGATGTCAAAAAGATCGCAGAATCAGGACGTTACAATATCGTTCCGATCAGTACAGAGATACTGTCGGACGTAAGGACTCCGATCGAGACGATGAAGATACTTAAGAGTATCTCTACTCATTGCTACATGCTCGAGTCGGTAGCGGAGAACGAGAAGTGGGGAAGATACACTTTTCTAGGATTTGATCCCAAGACTTCAGTTACAGTTAATGAAGGCAAGATGAGGATCGGTGACGTAAGCATCGAGACTAATGATCCCAACAAATACTTAAGACAGATCTTAGGCGAGTATAAGAGCCCCAGATTTAATTACCTTCCTCCGTTTACAGGCGGACTTGTCGGATATTTCTCATATGATTATCTTTGCTACAGCGAGCCTAAGGTAAAGGTTGATACAGTTGATGAAGAAGGCTTTAAGGATATTGATCTGATGCTCTTCGATAAGGTTATTGCTTTCGATAATTACGCACAGAAGATAATCATCATCGCTAACATGTCTTTGGACGATCTCGAGGTTGGCTACAACAAAGCTATCATGGAGATCAAGAGGATAAAGGATCTTATCATTAACGGTAAGGCTGAAGGCGAACATAAAGGAAAGCTTCTTGCTGAGCCTACACCACTTTTCGATAAGGAAAGATTCATGGATATGGTCGAGAAGGGTAAGTACTATATCCATGAAGGAGATATCTTCCAGATAGTACTTTCAAACCGTTTGTCAGCGCCATTCGAAGGAAGCCTTCTTGATACATACAGATTTTTAAGAACCATCAATCCTTCACCTTATATGTTCTATTTCTCAGGAACTGATGTAGAGGTTGCAGGCGCTTCACCTGAGACCCTCGTAAGCCTTAAGAACGGAGTACTCCATACATTCCCTCTCGCAGGAACAAGACCTAGGGGAAGAACTGAAGCAGAAGATAAAGCTCTTGAGAGAGATCTTTTAAGAGATGAGAAGGAACTTGCAGAGCATAACATGCTCGTAGATCTCGGAAGAAATGATCTCGGCAAGGTAAGTAAGTTCGGAACAGTTGAAGTGGAAAGGCTTCACTCCATCGAGAGATTCTCACACGTCATGCATATCGGTTCAACGGTAAGAGGCGAGATCAGAGAAGATAAAGATGCTCT
>CADCQX010000341.1 GCA_902803695.1 Oscillospiraceae bacterium | reverse complement strand
TCACCTACAGGAACAGTAGTAGCCTTGAAAGCCGTGATATCAGATGCCTGACTGATAGGATAGTTCAGGAATCCAACAGGGATGCTGGTCTCGAAGTTACGGAGCTGGATCTCTGTCTTAACGGTTGGATTTCTCTCGAGTCTGGAGAGAGTGACCAGGTTCATGTAGTAGAAGGTAAGCTCTGTAAGCTCGGTTACCTCTGACTGGATGAAGATGTTGACCTTCTCAGGATCAAGTCCTGCTGAAAGGTAGTCCAGTGCAACTTCGATTATATTGTCTCTGATCTTGCCCGGGTTATCGAAGTTATCGGTAAGTGCCTGAGCATCTGCGATCATAATGAATATCTTGTCAAATTCGCCGGAATTCTGAAGCTCGACTCTTCTTCTGAGTGAACCTACATAGTGTCCCAGGTGAAGTCTTCCTGTAGGACGGTCTCCGGTGAGGATTATCTTTGCCATCTGTAAATTCCTCCGTTACTAAAACAACTCCGTACATTCTATCAGATTCGGACCGATAAATAAATTATTCCTTTAAAGTAAAAAATCCCGGGGCGTTGTCGCCCCGATCTATCTTGGCATATTTGCTGTCCCCATCTTGTTTTTCGTACAGTTCCTGCTCTTTTGAAATAGTGTAATGCCATCCTTTTCCCCCGACGAGCTGATAACACCCGCCAAACATATCCGTATCAATATTCGGAGTTTCCCATCTTCCGTTCACATAGATCGTCTCAAGAACCGTGCAAAACTGAAACATATTCCAGATTTGCTTCAGGCTTGAAGAGTCAAAGCTTGACATATCGATAACGGAGAGTGAACGGCATCCATAAAACATTCTGTCCATCTCTGACACTAAAGACGTATCAAACGACGTCAGGTTGATCTCCCTCAGATCCTTGCAGTAACTGAACATATCTGACATGTTCATGACCTTTGATGTATCGAAATTGCCGAGGTCCAAAGTCTTCAGTTTGCCGCAACCGCTGAACATATTCGACATAGACTCGACATTTGACGTATCAAAACTTCCGAGATCCAAAGTCTCCAAACTCTCGCATCCCTGGAACATTCCTGCCATTGTCGTAACTTTCGATGTATCAAAACTGCTGAGATCCAAAGATCCGATATCAGTGCACCCATCAAACATTCCGCACATATTCGTAATGTTTGACGTATCAAATCCCGTGATGACCAGTGTCGTAAGGCCACTGCAGGAGGCAAACATATTGCAGGCATCATTCACATTTGAAGTGTCCGCTCCGGACAGGTCGATACTACGAAGATTCGGCATCTTCACAGTTGCCCGGTAAAAAAAGGAATTACAGTTTTCAGGAAGAACACATCCTTCTTCTGCCACGATACTCTTAACGCGTTCATCGTTGAGAAAGTGAGTAAAGAACCGTGCATCCAACTCGCCCTTTACGGTCACTACGCCCGTTTCCTTATCGAGCTTATAGTTCTTATGCACATAGATATCCATTCCGACGATCAATGCGATGATCATCGTTAATACCAACGCCGCTGCTATTATCCTTTTCATACCCGCACCCCCGTCTTTTAGAAATCTTCCTGATCCTATGCTAGTACCCATCCTTTTCGAAGACCATAGAAACGGAATACTTTACAAGGAATGCGGAACAACTTGCATCAACCCTATATATAGTGGTCTTTGGCAAATTATCACCTATATATGACATGTTTAAAAAATTATTTGATTTTTGGGTCAAAACCGTTGTATTATATGTTTACTTTTTTAAAAAGACGTTGGGGGTTAATCGTTATTTTAAGAAGTAAGATTTTATCAGCGGTCGTAATTCTCGGCATCGTATCATTCCTGACAGCCGAACCTGTAAATGCCGCAATGAAGTATGAGACCAAAGCAGAACGCGAGGCTCGCTACGAGACTATGTGGAAGTATGCTACCGATGCGGAGCGCTATTATCTTCCTACAGAGGTCAAAGCATATGCCTGTGGTCTTTCCACTGAAGATTTCAAATTTTTCGCAAGAGTCGTTGAAGGCGAAGGTGCCGACAGCGATGATAATATCACGGACAAAGTTCTTGTCGCTTGCACAGTACTCAACAGAGTAAACTGCAAGTCCTGGCCGACAAAGAACGTAATCTCCACTCTTAAGAGACCGGGCCAGTTCACCGTTGTCGACAGAGAGACGGGTGAATGTAATCTCGCCAGATCCCTCGATTCCGAGTGGGCTATCGTCGTAGCATACAGAATGGTCGAAGCAGGCGAAGTTGACTGCCACATGGTCTACTACAACGCGATCGGATTTACCGGTTATTCCAGAGCATTCACAAACTACGCATACTGCGGCGGTAACTACTTCTCTGTTATCCCTTGCGACTGCGAGTTCTGTACCGAAAAGGAACCTGACTGGGTCGAAGAAGAAGTCGAGATGGTCGACTTTGAGATCCTCCGTCCTGAGGGTGTCGAACCACACTACATCTGATAAGAAGTTATAAAAGGCGACTAAGCGGGGCTGTTTCAAATGATGAGTTTGAAACAGCCCTTATTGTTTGTGCAAAATCTAGGCTTCTCTGCGAACCTTTTTCTTTTTTCCAACCTTTAGTTGCGATCAGAAAATCCGGAAAAAATTTTTCCAACCTATGGTTATGGTTACTTCCCTTTTTGAAGGTTGGAAATAATTCTTAGGGGGTTTTAGGTAACCAATGGTTGGATTTTTACTTTCTTCCTCCGGCATCCTTCTACATTTTTCCAACCTAAGGTTGGATATCCATTTCGGCTAAAATTTTTTTCCAACCTTAGGTTATGATTACCTTCTGTTTTGAAGGCAGGAAAGGATCCAAGGAGGTAATAAAGAAACATAGGGTTGGATTTTTGAATCACACCCTTTTTTTACCTTCTGCTTTTTCCAACCTAAGGTTGGATATTATTTTTTCAGATTTTGGAAACAAAACTTAAGGTTGGATTTATTTGGATACAGAAACTCAAGGAGCACTGTTGATGATTTGGGGACAAAAAGAATGCCTCAAAGTGAAATCACTTTGAGGCATCTGCTTATTTGTTACATCAATTCCATCCTCTTTTTTACGTAATCCTCGATGATGTCGGCTGTTGCCTCGAGGCCCAGGATGCTGTCGTTGATGGAGAAATCGTAGTTACGGGAATCGCCCCACTTACCTTTGCAGTAATAGTTGTGATACATCTTACGGCGGAAGTTCTCGCGCTCGATCTTGTCGATGGCGTCATCTTCGCTTAAGTTGAAGAGATTCATGATACGCTTGATCTTTGCTTCCTTGCTTCCGAGGATAAAGATGGAGACCATGCAAGGATAATCCTTAAGGATATGTTCGGAACAACGTCCTACTACGATATAAGATTCACCTGCGTCGGCCTTTTTCTTGAGGAACTCGAACTGCATGTTCGCTACGTTCTCTTCAAGGGAATTTGTCTGTCCCTTTACCTTTCTGGTGAAAAGCCTGACTCTCGGAACTTCGTCATATTGCTTGAGGCTTTCCTTGTCTACATTCTTCTCGGTAGCTATGATCTCAAGGAGATTGCTGTCGTAAAGAGGGATATTAAAACGCTTGGAAAGGTCTTCTGCAATTGCGTGTCCACCGGAACCGTACTCACGGCTGATGGATATGATGATCTGTTTGTCCATATGTCTTCTCCTCTCGTTTATCCGCGAAGGGAATATCAGAAGTATCTAACATAAATTATAGCCATTGAGATTCCAATTACAATAATCGTTGCAGGCGCAGCGTACTTACAGTACTTGCCCCATCCGATGAGGTGACCGCTCTTGGCTGCAGCCGAGATACCGACAACGTTTGCCGAAGCACCGATAGGAGTAGCGCTTCCTCCGATGTCTGTTCCAACGGCGAGTGTCCATGCGAGGATCGAAAGGTCAACGCCCATGGTCGAAGACAATGTCTTGATAACAGGGATCATTGTTGCAGCAAACGGAATGTTGTCGACGAATGCGCTGGCGATAGCTGAGATCCAGAGAACGATGGCGACCATAACGAGGATCTTGTCTCCGCAGATATTGGCAATGAAGCCTGCGATGAGTTCGAGGATACCTGTCTGCTCAAGTCCGCCTACTACGACAAAAAGTCCGATGAAGAAAAGGAGTGTCTCGTAGTCGACTTTTTTCAAGAGCTCGACAGCATGTCTAGGTGTTGTGATAAGAGTCAGGACTGCAACAAGGATACCGATAGTTGCAACCGTAAGACCTGTCTGAGCATGTGTTACGAGAAGGACAACCGCGATTGCGAAGATGGCGCAGCTGACTGCGAAACTTCTTTTGGAAGTGATAGCTTCCTTCGGCTCCGGGTACTTGATGTTCTCGTCCTTAAGATCGCTCTTAAGATGCTTTCTGAAAACGATGTAGAAGTAGAGTACTACGAATACCATCGAGATAGCTGCGATAAGACCTGTATTCGTTACGAACTGTCCGAAAGAATAGCTCAAAGATGTTCCGATGATGATGTTCGGCGGGTCACCGCACATTGTAGCGGAGCCTCCGAGGTTGGCGCAGAAGATCTCTGCGATGATCATTGGAACAGGTGAGAATTTCAAAAGCTGTGCAAGCTCGACCGTAACAGCAGCAAGGAAAAGGATTACCGTGATGCTGTCGATGAACATTGCCAGGATAAATGACATGATCATGAATGTCAGGAAGATCGACTGGACCTTGTACTTAACGGCCTTTGCGATTCCGAGGCAGAGCCATCTGAAAAAGCCTGCCTTGGCCATGCCCTCGACCATTACCATCATTCCGAAGATGAAGATGATCGTTGCCCAGTTGATACCGGTGGAAGATTCCTCGCCGGTAGTAAGTAACCAGAAATTGGAGTCAAGGAAAGTCTTGAGATTAAGTGTCTCCATGACTGCTTCTGAGGATCTCATGCAGATACCGAAGACCACGATGAGCATCAGCGCTCCGCAGCCGAGTGTTACAAAATGTCTCGGGATCCTCTCCGTAACGATGAGGACAAACATCAAAACGAATATTATCACCGCTATAATCTGTGCAGCCATTATCTTCTCCAATATTATAATATTTTAGACACCTGCTCTATTTTAGACCTTCGTGTCAATATTGGAAGTGATTTTTTATAGCTATTTTTCTCGAAAAAACGCGCACATCAAATGATTTTCGTGTGTGACTTCACTAATTAGACCAGTTCTTTAACAAGTTTCTTGAGCTCGCCGCACTCCTTGGTGATATCCTCCGCCGCGAAAATGGCAGATACCAGCGCAACGCCCTTGATGCCTCTTCCCTTGAGCTCGCCCATGTTCTCTTTTGTGATGCCGCCTATTCCGACTATCGGAATATCGACTGCCTCTGAGAGCTCGTTAAGGACATTCAGGTCGATCTTTCTGGCATCGCCTTTGGTGGACGTTCCAAAACATGCACCTACTCCAAGGTAGTCTGCGCCCTCGTCCTGAGCTCTTTTCGCGTCTTCGACCGTCTTCGCGGAAGTTCCTATTATGAGCTTGTCGCCCGCGATCTTACGTACTTCCCTTGCAGGCATATCCGACTGTCCGACGTGAACGCCGTCGGCACCGCTTTTAAGGGCAACATCAATGCTGTCGTTTATTATGAGCTTTACGCCGTAGGAATGGCAGAGTTCGACTGCCTTTTTTGCTTCCTCCAGGAAGTCTTCTTCACTTAAGTTCTTCTCGCGAAGCTGTACCAGGGTGACACCGCCTTTTAAGGCTTCCTCGATCTGTTCAAGGAGTGTCTTCTCACCTGTCCATCTGCTGTCGGTCACGGCATAGAGCAGGAGCTCGTCGTCAGTTATCCTCATTCTTGACCTCCTGGATCTTCACGTCTTCCATCCGGTCGATGGTCTCGGCATCGAGATTGAACATCGCGTCGATGAGGTAGTTTCTGAAGCTGGCGTTTCCGTCCTTATCGCCCATCCTCTCCTTCGCGATCTGACCGCAAATGCCGATGGCGCATACGGCCGCAGTCGCAGCGTCCAAAGGCTTGTCAGGGTTTGCGGAGACAAATGCGGTTATGACGGATGACATCATGCATCCGGAACCCGTGATGGATGTAAGAAGTTCATCTCCGTTATTTATCAGACGCACGGTATTGCCGTCGGTCACGACATCCACGGAGCCGGAAACGACTACGATGGAGCCGGTCTTTTTCGAGAGGCCGACAGAGCAATCTATTGATGCCTTGAAATCGTTGAGGGGAGAGTCGACGCCGCGTGTTAAGCCTCCGAAGACTTTCTTGTTGTTGACCTTCACGTCGGAAAGGACCTTGATCTCGGAGAGGTTGCCGCGGATGACCGTCGGCTTTGAAAGCGACATGAACTGCTCGGCCCTGGAAGTCCTTACGTATGAGCCGCCTGCTCCGACAGGATCGAAAACGATCGGCTTGCCGGACCTTCCCGCTGCAGTAGCCGCGAGGATCATGGCCTCGAACCTCTTGTCGTTAAGAGTGCCGAGATTTATGGTTACGCCGGAACTTAAGCCGACGATGTCAGCGACCTCGTCCACGTCATCGGTCATGCAAGGCGATGCGCCGCACGCGAAGAGCATGTTGGCACAGTCGTTGGCGGTCACGTAATTCGTGATCGAATGGATCATTGGCTTCAGTTTTCTGGTATTAGTCAGATACTCTCCGAACATATCATTCACCTCTGAACTTTTTGATGACTCCCGTCTTATGCAAAGCCAGGAGGATTACCGATGCGATGACCGCACCTCCTGCCGTAGAGATCAGGAACGGCACCACATAAGCATAGAATGCAATTTCTCCTGCGTCTTTTCCCATTACGAGGATGGCGATCGGATATGCGCAAAGTCCTCCGAGAATTGCCGTTCCGAATACCTCTCCGATGACAGCCAGCGGAATCTTCTTAGACTTCGAATAAAGAATTCCGCTAAGAAGCGCTCCGAACATGCTTCCCGGGAACGCCAGCGGTGTTCCCAGCGAGAAAAGTACTCTTATAAGGCTCGCGATAAACGCTACCGCCAATCCGTACCACGGTCCGAGGAACACGGCACAGATGATATTTACCAGGTGCTGCACAGGTGCGCATCTGCTTCCCAGAACAGGGAAAGAAAACAAACTTCCGACGACCGCAATGGCGATCATTATTCCCGCCAGAGCAGTCTTTTTTATAACATCTTTTCTCATCAGAATCTTCCGGAAGAACCGAATCCTCCTTCTCCGCGAACTGTCTCCTCAAGGCTTTCTGCCTCTTCGAAAATGCCCCTTAGGAAAGGAGTGATAACAAGCTGTGCGATCCTCTCGCCGCAGCCAATTGTCTGAGGTTCCGTTCCGTGATTATGAAGAGCGACTTTTATCTCTCCCCTGTAATCACTGTCGACAACGCCGACCTTGTTGGCCGGTGCCAATCCCTTCTTGCAGGCAAGTCCCGATCTCGCGTAGATAAGTCCCGCGAAACCAACCGGGATCTCGCATGCGATTCCGGTGCCGATCATGACTGTCTCATCAGGGTTGATGGTGATATCTTTTTCGAGCACGGCATAAAGGTCTGCTCCTGCTGCAAACTCGCTTCCGTATGTAGGCATCTGTGCCTTCGGGTCGAGCTTGATAAATCTGATCTTTGCTTCCTGCATATAGCCTCCGTCAAAATATCTGTAAGATAAAGAATTTCAAATAATCTGTTTCCGTTACGTTCATAAGGATCGGATGGTCCGGAGACTGCTGTCTCTTCTCGATCTGCTTGATCCTGACGCCCGCGTCTTTTGCCGCCGATTCCAGCATCTTGATGAAGCTTGCTTCGTCCATAAAATGCGAGCACGAACATGTAGCAAGATATCCGCCTCTCGGAAGTGCCTTCATCGCACGGTAGTTGATCTCCTTATAACCTCTCTTCGCATTCTCGAAAGTCTGTCTCGACTTCGTGAATGCAGGCGGATCCAGGATGATGAAATCATACTCTCCGCTTTTGAGATTCGGAAGAAGGTCGAACACATCGGCTGCTTCAAAACTCATTATACTAGTAAGTCCGTTGATGTCTGCATTTCTTTTTGCCATTTCAACGGCAAGTTCCGATACATCAACAGCATGAACGTGCTTTGCTCCACCCTTTGCCGCATTGAGTGCAAAGGAACCCGTATGCGTAAAGCAGTCGAGGACCGTCTTGCCCCTGGCGATCTTCGAGATCGCTTCGCGGTTATATTTCTGGTCGAGGAAGAATCCCGTCTTCTGACCGTTTTCCACATCGACATCATACTTGATGCCGTTTTCTGTGATCGTCGCTACGGTCTTTTCCGGCACTTCCCTGCCTTCCAGTTTGTAGTAACCTTTATACTCTTCAAGACCTTCGAGCTTACGGATCGCCACGTCGTTTCTCTCATAAACTCCGATGATCTTCTCGCCTCTTTGTTCAAGGTCTTTTACAAGAAGTTCAAAGATCCTTCCCTTGATCTTGTCTATACCTAAAGACAGAACCTGAGCTACGAGTATGTCATCAAACCTGTCGACGGTAAGTCCCGGCATCTCGTCCGCCTCGCCGAAGATCAGCCTGCAGCAGTTCGTGTCGCCTTCCTTCATGACAGTGTATCTGTAATCAATGGCATATTTGATCCTTCTTGCCCAGAAGGTATCATCAAACTTGTCATTCGCGTTATTGGAAATAAGCCTTACTCTTATCTTGGAATTTCCGTTATAAAAACCGGTACCCATGAATTTACCGGCAGATGTCATAACATCCACCAACTCGCCGTCGGTTATTCCTTCCGACGTGCTCTCTATCTCGTTATCGTAG
>CADCQX010000340.1 GCA_902803695.1 Oscillospiraceae bacterium | reverse complement strand
AGTCTTTTTCATAGTTTTTGTTCCTTTCTTGTGTGTGTATTTTTTTAAAATTTGAATCTGAGTGATTTTTTTCGTCGTTTCCTTTTTCGAAAACCAAAAAGGATCAACGCTGTACTTATCATGACAATTCCGGATACCATATAGATTCCTGTGCCGATACCACCTGTATCAGGAAGCACATATCCGGCTTTGTTCGTGAACTTGAAATCCAGTGTAGCCGCCTCAATATCCATGGACATATCGGCAGTATTTACCGTAACTTTTACTTCATATGACGTAGAGTCATATAGGATATCTGTTCTTGTTCCTTTTATCTCCCTGATGACATAACGATATTCTCTGCTCTCAGGCAACGCTATCATCGGGAATTCAACCTTACCGTCTGCATCGTTTGTTGCAGTTGCAACAAGTCTCTCATCATATAGGTTGGTAGATGGATTATAAGTCTGCTCATACACTCCGAATTCGAATTCGTCTGCTGTCAGCTGCCCGTTCAGAAGGATCTTGCTGGCTTCAAACTGGACCATAGCCATATCGGCCTGAACACTGAAATCCAGACCGTTACTGAGCGGGCATTTATTATATGCATCAACTACTGCAGTCTTATCGAGATTGAAGATGACATGATCAAGATATTCAACAGGATCTCTGCTGATATCAATTGTTTCATCCAATACCCATTCATCACCGACCTTGTGATATACCTTCTTAGTCTGTGGTATCAGTTCCAACTGAACATCAAATCTGGCATGATCAACATCCGGATAACAATACTTTTTGTTGCTCTCATGAACAACAGTGCCGTTTTGGTCTTTGGCGTACTTGGAAGTCAATTCGTATTGAGTCTCACCAGGTTTCTTGTTCGGATTTTTCCAATAGTCCCCTCCACTTTCATAGCTGCCGGTATAGCCGTGTACACCATCGAGGATATCTTCATTGTCTCCGTCATATTCATAGAATGTGCAATAATCTCCATTCTCCTTATAAAGTGAGCAATCGTAGATAGAATATACGCAGGAAACATAGGAAGTTACCTCTTTTTTGAGAACGCCGTCTTCATTGTATATCTTGGTACAGTCGTATTCACCGTTCTCTGCGATCTCAATGTCGGCATGATCAAGCATCTGTCTGCTACCTATCCTGAAATATACTTTCCTGAAACTATTGGGATCATATGGATTATCATTTACCCATATGCCAACACCGATACAGTCATACGCGTTATAAGTCCAGTAATTGTTATTTAATGCCTCCAGAATAGCGGTTATATTTCCATTCTGATCTTTATGCATCTGATCTTCAGGAATATTCAAAAAGTAAGATGGCTTGACCTGATTTCCGTTGCGATCTATTAGATAGAAATAGTTTCCGGCAACCTCGGTTGAACCGACAAGATTGATGATATCACCTACATTGATCTCATATGCATTTGAAGGGTTTCCAAATTGGGCAAAATACGGATCATTAAAATCGATCGTATGTGTCTTCCTATCTGAACGAACTTCGATAAAGAAACTGACCATCTGTCCATTACCGATATCCTGCTTTATCTCAACCTTTCCGGTTCCGTTAGCAGTGATCCTGCTTACATGTCTGTACAAACCGTTAGCATCAGCAGGTCCCGGTGTTTCATAATTGTTATCAATATTAACAACTGATGTATCATTGTAGTCTATATAAAGCCACTTACTGTTGTCTGTTGTATAAGAAACCAGTATGACCTCATCATCGATTCCCAAAACATATGGGAAGTTGTTATCATTTGCTATATATCCACCATTAACAGGGGTGACCCATCCCACCTCTTCGATCCACTCACGTATCTCGTCTTTATGCTTTTCTCCCAGCGCAGTTAAAACATAAATAGAGAAGCTGTCAGAAGAGAAATCGGCTTTTTCCTCTGTTATCACGGCATCTTCGATCTCAGAAGCATTTCCATCGGAATCGATATGGATAAGGGAATAATCCTCACCTTCCATCCTAATCTCCTCAGGTATCTCGATCGAGACATTAACCGAATATCCTTCTTCAGGTTCTATCTCATTTCCGAAAATATCCGTGAATGTTATGTCGACTGCGATCATATCAAGAGGTTCCTGATCTTCTTCGAACTCCTCTAAGACCGTATCTTCGATCTCTTCCTTTTCAACGTCCACTGCCGTCATTATTGCGCCGTCAGGAAATGCACCTTTATCATAATCGACTGTTACTTTGATACCGCTTTCAGTCAAAGAAGTAAGAAACGGATTCAAAGCTGACAAGGAAGAAGTTGCATCACTTGCGATATCTGACAATCCGGTTTCTTCCGTTTCCGTTGTTTCGGATTCATTTATCTCATCAACGATCTCCGCATTAACGGTCGTATCGTCTGTATTGATCTCTTCATCGATCTGCTCCGCACACTCTGTAATTTCAGCATCCTCGGAGGTGTCTGAAGTTTCATCAGTCTCGGTAATTTCAGTATCAGGATCGGAAGCCATAGCGATTCCCGTTCCGCGCATGAACCAGAAAACATTGGCTGAAACGAGGACAGACAGCACCAGAAGACAGGCACAAGTACTGCGCTGTTTTCTCTTGGCTTTTTTCAAAGCAGCTAGGTATCTGTCAGTATCAAATCTCAACTCTCGTTATCCTTTCCAAACTTTAAAAAGAACCCGTCCTATCATTTGATCGTCATCAATACATCCCACGGCACTATTTCTGCTGTCTATGGATGAATCTCTTTTGTCACCCATAACAAAAAACTTTCCGTCCGGAACCTGATACGGGAATTCAATATCACAGTTTCCCAAACTCTTCTGCATTAAATACGGTTCATCCAGCAAATTCCCGTTAACATATACATTCCCGTTTTCATCTATCTCGATATTATCTCCCGGCAAAGCAATGATACGTTTGATCAGGAGTTTATTCTGCCAGGAAATACAACACAGTTCACCGGAAGAATAATTACGTGATTTTAAGAGCAGAAGTATATCACCATCATTCAAGGTAGGAGCCATACTGTCTCCCGACACCTGTATGACAGGGAAAAGCAACGTTGATAACAATACAGCAACAGCCGCTACTACTATCAATATTCCGAATGTACTTAGGAGTGTTTTTTTGAATCTTGAACGTTCTTCAAGACGTTCTTTTTCGGCTGAGAGCTCACTTAAAGAGGGGAAGTCTTCATCAGCCTTCGAATCTTCATCGACAATATTACTTACCAAGTCGATCAGTTCTTTTCGACTCAGATCTTTGAGATCCTTCTTTTCCATAAGTTGTTTGCCCTAAACTCTCGATAAAAAGATATTTACATTATATCATATTCTTTGCTTTTTTTATATATATCTTATTAGGGCCATTTTATTGCCCGCTCTTGCTTT
>CADCQX010000339.1 GCA_902803695.1 Oscillospiraceae bacterium | reverse complement strand
GAACTTGATTCCGATGATGACATCAACGGTTTAAGGCTTCGAGCTTATTACACCCTGAACATCTTAAATGACAGGATCAAAGCTTTGGATCTTGCTAAAAAGGGATACAGCAAACCTTCTGATCCGAGATTTTCAAAGATCGAAGAAAACCACGAGAGAAAACTTCTGCAGGAACTCATAACTTTCATTGAAGGAGCAGATAATGAGCAACAATCCCATTCTTAAGATGGACTTTCCGGATCCCGACGTGATCTTTCACGACGGGTTCTACTATATGGCAACAACTACCATGCATTTCTTCCCGGGCGGTGAGATATTAAGATCCAAAGACCTCGTTAACTGGGAACACTATACCTATGTTTACGACAGACTGGAAAGCACTCCCGCGCAGAAACTCGAGGGAGATCAGCATATATACGGCAAGGGCATGTGGGCTCCTTGCCTCCGCTATAACGACGGCACATTCTATTATCTGTTTTCTTCCAACGATATGCAGAAGACTTATCTTTACAGATCTTCTCACTTAAAAGGCCCGTGGAAGAGAAGCGAGATCAAGGGATTCTATCATGACTCATCGCTTCTTTTCGATGAAGGAAAGACATACATCGTATACGGGAATAGGGAGATACATCTGACTGAACTTAATGATGACATTTCCGCTCCAAAAGAAGGCGGATTAGACAGGGTCATCGTCAATGATGCCGATAACAAGATGCTGGGCTACGAAGGCTCACATATCTATAAGATCGACGGCAGATACCGGGTGTTCTTTATCCACTCTTTGAAGGACCGCTGGAGAAGAGTTGAAGCTGCTTTTTCTTCCGACAGTCTGGAGGGAGAATTCGTCGGAGGCGATGTCTTTGATGAGGACCTCGGCATACGTGATTCCGGTATCGCTCAAGGCGGTATCGTTCAAGGTCCTGACGGAAAATGGCACGCAGTTCTATTTCAGGACAGCGGTGCGATAGGAAGAGTACCCGTTGTTGTTCCCGTTACGTGGGAAGACGGTAAGCCTGTATTCACGGGCAAGCTCGATCTCGGGATCAAGGAAGAGCCGTGCACTTTATACGGCAGTGATAACTTCGAGAGAGACTTCAAGGATTTCTGGCAGTTCAACCATGAGCCTGACGATAGTCTTATAAAGTTTGATAATGGATTTCATATCACGACGGATAAGGTATCTCCAAATATCTTTCACGCCAAAAACACTCTCACACAGAGGATGACAGCGCCTTTGTCGGAGGCAGAAGTAACCATTGATGCGAAGGATATAAACGACGGTGATGTTGCATGTCTGTCGGCATTTATCGGTGACTTTGCGCTCGTCGGTATTACAAAAAGAGACGGCGATCTTTATGCCGTTATGATGAGTAACGTTAGCGAAGGCAGCATATGGGATCTTTCTGAGGATACCATCAAGACCGAAGAATTGATAAAGCTTAGTAATGACAGACTTACAGTTAGAATATCATGCGATTTTACCGAAGATACGGCGACCTGTTATGTTAAACTTAACGGCGAGTTCAAAAAGATCGGTGAGCCTCACAAAATGAGGTTCAGGCTCGATCATTTTACAGGTGTAAGATCAGCACTGTCGCTTTATTCGACCTCTAAAGCAGGCGGCACGGCGGTGTTTACGAATTATATCAGGAAATAACGGAGGTACAGATGTTCTTAGCGCTGTTCATAGTAATGTTCATAGTGCTCATCATAGGATTCGCGTATCTTCTTACGCGCTTCCGTCATCTTGTCTCACATATCTATTCTCCCGAAAACAAGAAGGGCAAGATACTTGCGTGGGTCTATGCGGGAATACCTCTTCTTGCTCTCATAATCTGGAGTTTTGCATCACCATATTCAGGTGCGATCTTTTCTTTGCATCTTCTGATCTTCTGGCTTCTTGTCGATCTTTTTGCCATCATCATTAGACTCATTAGAAAAAAGCCGATGATCCACGGACACCGCGCCATAATCGCACTGGCGATAACCGTTGCCTACATGGGAGCCGGATACTTTTTTGCGCATCATGTTTTCGAGACGAAATATACCATAGATACAAAAAAAGATATCGAACCTATCCGTGTTGTAATGTTTGCCGATTCGCATGTGGGTGCGACTTTTGACGGAGAAGGGTTTGCAAGATATATGGAAGACATCCAGAAGACTTCGCCGGATATGGTCCTCATATCAGGTGACTTTGTTGATGATGATTCCAACAAAGCTGATCTTATAAAAAGCTGCGAAGCACTCGGAAAACTTCAGACCAAATACGGTGTTTTCTACGTAAACGGAAATCACGACAAAGGCTATAGCGAATACAGGGATTTTACTTATGATGATATGATCTCCGAACTTGAGAAAAACAATGTCATTATCCTCGAAGACGAGATATACGAGGCTGATGATTTCTACATAATCGGACGTAAGGACGAGATCTATAAGAAACGTCAATCCGTGGCTGAACTTATGTCAGGACTTGATCCGAATAAGTACACTATTGTTCTTGATCACCGTCCTAATGATTATGATTCTGAAGTTGATGCCAAGTGTGATCTGGTCTTAAGCGGACACACTCACGGAGGTCAGCTGTTTCCTATCGGTCAGTTCGCAGTCCTCTTTGGTATCAATGATGCGAACTACGGTCTTAAGACGATAGATGATTCAAATTTCATCGTAACTTCAGGACTCGGTGACTGGGCTATTCCGTATAAGACATTCTGTATCGCGGAATACTGTGTTATCGATATCAAATGATCAGTTTGTGCTATAATCATCTTAAGCTTGAAGAAAGTGAGGAATACAATATGGGTTTAGGATCTGATTGGAAAAAGACAGGTCAGGGCATCGGAGATGCATTCAAGAGCATCGGTGATGACAAGACAAATACAGGTGCAAGCTTCGGAAATGCATTCAAGGGCTTAGGAAAGACGATCATCAAGTCAGCCAAGGTCGGGGCAGAAAAAGCAGACGAATGGGCTAACGGTGACGAAGAAGAGAAAAAAGAAGAGTCCGCACCTGAAGAGCCACAGGCTTGATAGAATAAACTTAATGACGACGGGGTCATCTCAACTATGAGATGACCTCTCTTTTTTTGTGAGATATAATAGAAAGAAAGGGGAGGAAAAAATTATGAGTCTTAATTCAACTCCTATGGGCGAGCGTGTTCATATAGGCTTCTTCGGAAGACGCAACGCCGGAAAATCAAGTCTTGTTAATGCATTTACCAATCAAAACTTAAGTATCGTTTCAGATGTAAAGGGAACTACTACTGATCCTGTTTACAAGTCAATGGAACTTCTTCCTTTGGGACCTGTTACCATCATTGATACACCCGGTCTCGATGACGAAGGTGATCTCGGTAATCTTCGTATAAAGAAGTGCATGGAGATCGTTCGTAAAGTCGATATTGCCATTCTCGTAATCGATTGCGGTGAGGGAATAAGTGAAGAGGACATCAAGATCTATGAGATGCTCCGTGACAGAAATATCCCGACCATGCTCGTCATGAACAAGAGTGATAAATATCCTGATTTCAAACTCTTTAAACATGAGAAGATCGATATTCCTGCAAAGAATATCCTGTACGTAAGTGCGATCAATAAAGTCGGTAT
>CADCQX010000338.1 GCA_902803695.1 Oscillospiraceae bacterium | reverse complement strand
TTGCCAAGAATCTATATCCTGACCTTGATGATGTTCGTCTTGAAGCTAAATATAACTCTCCAGAGGTAGATGATGCTGTGCGTGAGTATGCTGAAAAGATGATTTTCGGTTTTGATTTCGATCCAGACTTAAAGAAAGCTGCCCGAATGAATATGGTGATGGCTGGTGATGGACACTCTAACATCTATAACATCAATTCACTTGAATATCCGTTTGGTAGCAAACCAGATGTTCCTCATATCGCAGAAGCTGTTAATGAGAGTATTCAGCACAGTGCGGATAAGGACTTCCATTTTGAAACACCTGCCAACAATGCACAGGGTAAGTTCGATATGGTTTTTACAAATCCTCCATTTGGTGCCAAAGTGGAAGTTGATCAGGAGATAGCCGAGCGTTATGAGTTGAACAGCAAAGCCCCGGAAATCCTTTTCATCGAGGCTTGCTATAACTACTTAAAGCCTGGTGGTAAGATGGCTATTGTATTGCCAGATGGAATCCTTGGCAACCCCAACACTGAGAGTGTGCGCTTATGGATATTACGTCATTTTAAACTTCTTGCGAGTGTTGACCTTCCTGTTGAGACCTTCCTGCCACAGGTGGGAGTTCAGGCTTCGTTACTGTTCCTCCAGAAGAAGACAGATGATGAATTGCTCGTACCTATCGAGGATGAAGACTACAACATATTCATGGCTATTGTGGAGAGCGTAGGCAAAGATCGTCGCGGTGTTCCTGTCTATGAGAAGGATGACGATGGCGCAGAGCTATTGTTTGAAAACACCAAGAAATGGTTGGGATATGACGAGAACGGCAACGAAGTAATTCGTAGCCGCAAAGAACATATCAAGCATCTGGCCGATGACCTACCAAAAGTTTCTAAGTCATATCAGAAATTCTTAAAGGGTGAGAAATGAAAACAGGAATTGTTAACATAAAATATGCGCTATCTCACAAAACACGTTTTGAGGGCAAGTTCTATTTAAATGAAAATGCTTTCAATAGCATGCTTATAGAAAGACATCAAGATTCGTGTTTGAGGTTAGAGCAATTAGCAGATGCTTTTAATCCACCTGTTTTTAAGCGTCAGTTTTGCAAGAAAGAAGGTCATTCTGTTGCTTATTACCAAAGTTCAGATATAGCAACACTTCTTCCAAGTAATGTGTACATATATAAAGGGCAAGCAGATAAGCTAAACCTACTGGTAAAGTCTGGGGATATACTTATTGCAGGTTTTGGTACAGTTATTGGTGATACTTGTATTGCCACGGGGATGCATGAAGGTGCATGTTTCGCAAATAACGTATGCAGAGTAAGAACATTTCCTGATGTAAAAAAGGGATATTTAGCAGCGGTTCTTAAATCAAAATATGGTAAATCAATGCTTAATAACAATGCTTCAGGAACAGCAATTCGTTATATTGAAGCTCCTCGCATAAAGGAATTATTGATACCTAATTTCCCTGATGATTTCCAGAAGGAAGTTGATGACCTTATTCAAAAATCTGCAAGTTTGCGTGAAGAGGCAGCCTTTGCACTGGAAGAGGCAAAAGACAGATTAAGAGATTGGATAAATGTAGAGTTTGAGAAACACAATTACCAAACGGCTGTTGTTTCTTCAAAAAATATTTGGTCATCGTTACAACATCGAATTGATCCTCCAGCTATCATGAATGATGGAGTAAAGACAATGGAAGTAGTGACAAGCAGAATGGATTGCACTACTATTGGAAAAATCGATGGAAAAGTATTTCGTCCAGGAATCTTTAAGAGGAGCTACGTTGATAACGGTATTCCTTATATAAAGGGCTCGGAGATATTTCTTACGAATCCTTTCCGTCGTTGTGACCATCTCAGTCGTACCCGTACACCTTTCATTGAAGAAATGTCTATGAAGGAAGGTCAAATTCTGATTACATGCGCTGGTTCTGTAGGTGATATAAAACTGATTACCAAAGAGTACGAAGAGAAAGAATCTATCGGTTCACAAGACATCATCCGTCTCGAATCAACTGACGGACTTTATACAAAGGAGTATCTGTTTGTATATCTCCAACTACCATTTGTCTATGATTATATTCAGTCGATGAAATATGGTTCAGTTATAGAACGTATTGAACCATTCCATGTGGAGTCCATTCCCGTTGTAAAGCCGACAAAGGAAATTAGCGATGAAATAACTTCTTTGATACAAAATTACATGGATTTTACATATCGAGCTTTTATCGCAGAAGAACAAGCCATAACAATGGTTGAACAAGAAATCGAGAAGTGGAACAATTAACATAGTTAACGCTTATGTCACAGTTAAGGAAAGAAAACATAAAATGTCCACACTGCCACCAAGAAGGCGAGTTTGACCTATGGACATCGGTCAATGTGGA
>CADCQX010000337.1 GCA_902803695.1 Oscillospiraceae bacterium | reverse complement strand
GGACTTCTTAAATCACGCATGAAAAAGAAGCTCAAAAAGAGTGATAAGGAGATCAATGATTATATAAGCGGAATATCCGATATCGAGAGCATGAAACCGGTTATCGAGATAACAAAACTCGCACTTCAAAAGGACGAACTTTCGGAGGCGGAATTTGATGCTGCAAAAAAGGAATATATACGTAAGTTCGGCGACAGAAATCTGGAGGAGTTGAAGATCGAGAGCAGGACATTCAGAAGTAACCCTGAACTGCTCGATGAGAGGATCGAAAACTACCGTAAAGATATGAGTAGACTTAAGGCGAATTACGATAGTTTTTATAAGGAAAAAACAGGCGAAGAAAAGTATGATGCATTAACGAGATTTTACGTTAAGAGAAGTTCTCTCGGAATCTATAACAGAGAGATCTCGAGACTTAACAGGAGCCGCATCTACGGCATCGTAAGACTCATCATCGATACCCTCGGAAAGAGGTACAAGGAACAGGGGCTGATAGAAGACGAATTCGACATCTATTATCTGAAGATAGATGAAGTTTTAGACCTCGCAAAAGAGCCTTCCGACATGAAGGAAAAAGTGGATTACAGAAAAGAAAAGTACAGGCTTTATAGAGAGCTTCCTCCGTACTCCAGATTGATCTTCGCGGAAGAAGAATTTAACAAAAGTCATGTGGCAGTCAATTCGTATAAAAAGACGCTCAACGATAACGAACTTCAGGGTGTTCCTTGTTCGGGCGGGATCATCGAAGGAGAGGCTCTCGTTATACGTGATGTCAATGATACAAAAGACGTCAAGGATAAGATACTCATAACGAAGATGACGGACCCGGGATGGGTGTTCCTTTTAACGTCCGCCAAGGGTGTTATATCGGAGAAGGGATCGCTTCTTTCGCACACGGCGATCATATCAAGAGAGATAGGTATTCCGTCCATCGTGGGAGTCAAGGATCTGATGCTCACGATACGAAGCGGAGATGTTATCAGGATGAACGGTGATAACGGTAAGATAGAGATCATAAAAAGAGGTGAAAATACATGAAGTCTGTAAAGTTTGAAAATGAAGAAAAGTACATAAAGGAATTCACCAAACTTCCGACGGTCATCTATGATTCGGATGACAATATGGAAGATCCGGATTCCATGAAAAAGATACTTCTCGGAGAGCATCCGATGAGCAAATATTTTAAGCTGGACAAGTTTCTTATTTTCGATGATAAGGATGAGGTGAAGGGAAGGTTCTGTATCACCACATATGAGGGTGACAAGACTGCGTACTTCGGCTTTTTCGAGTGTGTGAATGATAAGGAAGTTGCGAAGTTTCTTTTTGATACTGCGTATGATTTTTGTAAGGAGCAGGGCTTCGAGAAGATACAGGGTCCGGTGGACGCGTCGTTCTGGATCAAGTACAGACTTAAGATCAACAAATTCGAGACGCCGTATACCGGAGAGCCGTATAACAAGGACTACTATCTCGAGCTGTTTCAGGATAACGGTTTTGAGATCAAGGAGCACTATACTTCGAATGCGTTCAGGGCAGTCGATCAAAGCTACGTAAATGATGTTTTCGAGCAGAGGTTTAAGGAGTTTGAGTCATACGGATATGAGATCAGGAGTCCGAAGGAGGAAGAGTTCGGCGAGGCAATCGATGATGTCTACAGGCTCGTGACGGATCTTTACAGCGACTTCCCGATCTTCAAGGATGTTAAGAGGGAGGACTTCCGCGAGGTGTTCATGAGCTATAAGCAGATCATGAATATGAGCATGACGAAGCTCGCGTATTTCAAAGGCAGAGCGGTCGGTTTTTATGTGTCGATCCCTGACTACGGGAACCTCGTTTATCACACCAAGAATCCGATCAACATCGCGAAGATCCTGAAGACAAAAAAGAAGCCGAAGCGCTACGTTATGCTCTACATGGGAGTCGACCAGAATCACAGGGGACTCGGTAAGGCGCTTACTTATGCCATCATGAAAGAGCTCATGGCTAGCGGTCTTCCGAGCATCGGCGCGTTGATCCGTGACGGCAAGGTCAATCAGAAATATGCGGCAGATGATATCACTGACGTTTATGAATATGCACTTTTGGAAAGGGTAATAGGGTAACAACAATGAACGAACTGGAAAAGTTTTTAAGAGCAGATTACGAGAAGTGGAAGGACAATGATTATCTTCACGAGATGGTGGACGGCAAGTATGTCGGCATCACCATGGGCGAGTTCATCGAGAAGGTAAATTATCTTGCTTCTTACCTCATCGAAAAAGGTTACAAGGATAAGAACATCGGTATCTATAGTCCTAACTCCATCGCATGGATGATCGCCGATATCGCCATCATGAACTATGTCGGTCTTAGTATCGGTCTGGCAAAGGACTGGATGGGTGATAATCTGGATTATGCTATCGGAAAATGCGATATCGAACTTCTCCTCTACGGCAAGGATCTGGAAGAAAGAGTTGCAGGTGTTAAGGATAAATATCCGTCAGTTAAGTTCGTCTGTATCGAGGAAGAATTCGACCGTATGATCGAAGAAGGAAAAGCACTTAACAAGGGTCTTTTCACTCTCGAACCTGTTGACGAGGATAAGCCTGCCAAGATCGTATTCACGAGCGGTTCCACATCCTTCCCGAAGGCGGTCATGCTCTCGATCAAGAATATGTATTCCAGCTACGAAGCACTCGGCAAGAGGATCGAAGTTGACGAGAACGATGTCTGCTATCTTTTCCTCCCGCTCAATCACACATACGGTTCCATCTTCAACTTCCTCTATTCGCTGGTATTCGGTTACAGCATCTATCTGACCGGCGATATCAAGAACATGGCTCAGGAGATGATGATGGTAAAGCCGACAGTTTTCTGTGCGGTTCCTCTCGTATGTCTCAAGTTCTACGAGGGAGCTAAGGCGATGAATATTCCTGTTAAGATGCTCCTCGGCGGAAGGCTCAAATATGTGTTCGTCGGAGGCTCGAATCTGCAGCACGATATCCGTCAGGCATATATCGATCAGGGCATCAATCTTATGAACGCTTACGCGCTCTCTGAGACGTCCTCGGGATTTGCTATCGATTATCCTGATGTCAAGGATATGGACAGCGCAGGAACGCTTCTGGAGTACGTAGACGCGAAGGTGATCGATCCGGATGAAGACGGTATCGGAGAACTCGCTATCAAAGGACCTAATGTTTTCCACGGTTATTACGGCGATCCTGAAGCTACAAAGAGAGCTTTTAATGAAGACGGTTATTACCTCACGGGAGACCTGGGTAAGATCGTTGAGAACCGTGTCTATGTAAAGGGACGTAAGGATACCATGATCGTTCTCATGAACGGTGAGAATGTATCCTCCAAGCGTATCGCAGATAAGGTGAAGGAAGCTGATCCGAGGATCGCATCCGTTAAGGTATATGTCCGTGACGAACTTCTGACATGCGATATTTTCGTAAACGGCAAAGAGAACATGGAAGGCGATTGGCAGGCCGTCATCGACAAGGTCAATTCCGACCTCTCCAAGTTCGAGAAGATTAGAAAGTTCAGCGTTAATGATGTAAGCTCACTTTTGAAAGGGTGATCAGATTGGGACTTCAGACTTTAGGACAGACTGAGATAATTAGAACATTCATAGCTCTCGCTCTTCTTCTGGGAAGCGCGTTCCTCTTTGGCACGCTCATAGAGAAGA
Source organism: Oscillospiraceae bacterium (assembly GCA_902803695.1). Lineage (GTDB taxonomy): Bacteria > Bacillota > Clostridia > Saccharofermentanales > Saccharofermentanaceae > Saccharofermentans. The sequence continues at coordinate 8,887 of CADCQX010000337.1, read as the reverse complement.
TCAAAGGTCCACGCGTAGTCGGTGAGATCTTAGGCGGCATGTTGATCGGCGGAAGCGGCCTGTTCCTTCTCGCGCCGAAGTTCATGGAGTCCATCTTCAACGCATATCCGGAAGAGGGAAAAGTCCTCAACGTTTTCTATCAGATGGGACTCATCTTCCTCATGTTCCTGTCGGGATTTTCCACCAAGATCGAAGTGGACCGCAAGAACTCCAAGATCATCAGTCTGGTGTTTCTTGGCGCTACCGTCCTTCCGATGCTCGGAAGTATACCGTTCTTCAACATGTTCCAGGATAGCTTCATAGGCGACAAAGGAAATGTCACCGCATACCGCATGGTCTTTGCGATAGGTGTTGCCATTACATCCATTCCTGTCATCTCGAAAATATTCTTCGACATGGGAGTTATGAACACCAAATTCTCCAATGCCGTCCTCACTGTTTCAACATTCCAGGATCTTTTGTTGTGGATACTTCTTAATACCGCATCAAGGATCGCGGATGCAGGCAAGATAAGTCTCGTTGATACCATCATCGTATCAGTCGCGACCATCGGAATGTTCGTCATCGTGACGGTCGTTAGTAAGTTCATGAAGGACGTGAAGATCAAGCTTCCTACAAACGTTTTTTATACGCTGAGTTTTGTAGCGCTTCTTCTCGTCAGCGGACTTTTGTACATGATCGGCATCAGCATAATGTACTCCGCTTTCCTCGTAGGATATATCGTCAAATCACTCTTCGGCGCGACTATCGAAGCCAACGAACGCATCAAATATCTGGAGCACTTTGTGTTCTCGTTCTTTGTTCCGATATACTTCGCGCTTGTCGGTATCCAGCTCAACGTATTCCATAATTTCTCGATCGTCAGATTTTTGCTGTTCTTCGTTATCGCATTCGGCCTCGAGTTTGTGGGAACATGGCTGTTCCTCATTCCGGGAAAGGTCAGCAATTCAACGAAGCTCAATTTCGCGATCACCATGAACGCCAGAGGAGGCCCGGGAATCGTCCTTGCGACTGTCGCATACGGTTCGGGTATAATAAGCATAGAATTTTTCACGGTGCTTATCCTCACGACCATGCTCTCATCCATGATCGCAGGATACTATCTAAGGTTCCGTCAAAGGAGAGATAAGGATGTTTTCGAGAAGCTTACGTAAGATCATACCGGTACTGGCTATGACCCTGCTCGTAGGCTGCAACAGTGTCACTTCAGAGACTTCTGTGACAACGGCTCCGACAGAAACTGAGACCGAACCGACTGTTACCGTGACTTCCGTAACGGAACCTGTTCCTACTGAAACTGAGGCTGATGAGATAAGCGTCATGATCGATCAGATGACGATGGATCAGAAGATCTACGCTCTTTTTATCGTGACTCCCGAGCAGCTTCTGGGAAGCGATAAACCCATCGCGGCCGAAGAATATATTACGGAACAGACTCCCGAACTTTTAAGCGCCCTGGATGAGAAACCTGTATCAGGCGTGGTCATGTTCGGAGGAAATATCATCGACCCTGAGCAGATCACGGACCTTAATGAGGCGTTCAACTCACGCGGCATGTTTGTCTGCATTGACGAGGAAGGCGGCGACATAGTAAGGATCGGAGGCAATCCGAATTTTGACGTGCCGTGGTTCCTGCCGGCTGCTGAGACCAATGATCCGTACGGAATGTACATGGAGATCTCCATCTATCTTAAAAAATACGGCTTTAATCTCGACTTCGCTCCCGTAACCGACATCTCCGTCGACGGTGGCGGTGTAATAGGCGACAGGGCTTTCGGAAGCGATCCGCAGAATGTCTCATCGAAGCTCGAGGACTCCCTGGAGGCCTTTAAGACATTCGGAATGATAAGCTGCCTTAAGCATTTCCCGGGTCACGGCGCAGCATCCGCTGACAGCCATTTCGGAGCAGCCCTTGTCGATAAATCCCTGGAAGAACTTGAAAAATATGAATTCATTCCTTTTGTCACAGGTATCGAAAACGGTGCCCCGATGGTAATGGTTGGCCATATCACCGTACCGCAGATAACGGGCGACCTTCCTTCAACGCTCTCGCCTGAGATGATGTCGATCTTAAGAAACGATCTGGGCTTTGAAGGGATAATCATAACAGATTCGTTCTGGATGGAAGCCATAACCAACGAATTCGGTTCGGGCGAAGCGGCGCTCATGGCTCTTGAAGCAGGCGCAGACATAGTCCTGATGCCTGACGATCTCGATGAAGCATATAAGGCCGTAAAAGCGGCAGTTGAGTCGGGAGAACTGACCGAAGAAGAGATCGATGCCAAGATCGAACGCATCCTCAAAGTGAAAAAAGAGTACGGAATCTGAATTCCGTGACTAATATAAGCAGTTTTTGTGATTTTGTCACAGCATATAAGACATTTGTCACAAACCCCCGATATTATCATCAAAATAACATTGTTACATTCACGATTCCTGTCCTTTATCCAAGAAATATCTTAATTTTTTTATAGAACGGTTGTATTATTACCTTAAATGAAATGAGATCTATGGGGGACAGGAATGGACTTGATGTCGATACACGTATCTTTTCTGCTCTTTGAGTCGATATTCTGTTTTTTGTCGGCTCTTGTTTCCCTGTCCGATAAAGGTTTCAAGAACAAGAGAGTCATGGTGACGCTCCTCAATATCAGCGTCGGCCTCATGCTCCTTGCCGAATTCACTTACTATCTGTTCAAGGATCAGGACGTATTTTCCAGTTACATAATGGTCAGGCTATGCTGCTTCGTGGATTTCTTCATCTGCGATTTCCTTATCCTGGCCTATGTCGTATACGCTTCCTACATCATCTTCGGACAGTTCAGCATAAAGAAGGGCGCGCCGTGCAGGTTCAGGATCATCCTGTCGTTATTTATCGGCGTAGTCGGCATCATACTCGTCATCGTCTCCCAGTTTACCGGCATCTACTATATTGTCGACGAGCATAACGTCTACCACAGAGGTCCGTTGTTCCTGGTATCTGTCGGGATCCCGTTCCTCGCGATGTTTATCTTCATGACCATTACTCTTCAGTATGCTCGAAAACTCGGTGCCAGGATGACCATAGCACTTATGTCCTATGTCCTTCTTCCTCTCATCGGAGGCATCCTGCAGTATTTTTTCTACGGCTACTCATTCATGGAAATGGCAACAGGTCTTTCGGTCATCCTTCTTTTTATCGAAGGTGCCATCGACACGAAGCGCGAGGTCATCCGCGTCTCGAAGACCGAGGTCAGGACCGGTCTTGCCAACGAGCACGGCTGCGTCGAATGGCTCAATTCCAAGGAGGACAGGAGCGAACTTCTGAATTACGCGGCGATCTTTTTCGATCTCATAAAATTCTCGGAGATCAACCGTAAACACGGCATGGCCATAGGCGATCAGTTCCTTAACAACTACGCATCTTCATTCGCATCTTTCATGGATGAAGACGAGATCCTGGGAAGAGCATACGGAAACCTCTTTGTAGCCATCGTCAAGAAAAATAAGCTCAAGCATTTTGTCCGTCTTCTCGAAAAAATGGACGTCACCGTAAAGGAAGGAGACAACATCTCCATCACTGAGACCATCAGTGCGAGAGCCGGTGTCTATGAGATCACTAAGGACGACATGGGAGGCGAGGACATCTTAACGAATGCGGGAACCGCACTCTCTCTTGCCAAGTCTCCGAGAACACCTGATATAGTCTATCTTTCCCAGAATCTTCTCGATTCGTTCGAGGAGCAAAAGAGGATCGTTTCCGACATCAAAGTCGGTCTTGCCAACGGACACTTTGAAGCTTATTATCAGCCGAAGGTCAACTGCGTGAGCAAGATGCTCTGCGGTGCGGAAGTCCTCGCCAGATGGCGTCATAACGGCGTAATAAAAAGACCGGGCGAATTCATTCCTCTCATGGAGGAATTCGATCTCATCTGCGATCTTGATATCTATATGCTCGAGCAGGTCTGTAAAGATATTAAGAATTGGCTCGCCGCAGGACTTCATCCGCCTGTGATCTCAGTCAACGTTTCAAGAAGAAACCTTAAGGAGGAGGATCTCGCATCCAAGATCGACAAGATCGTTATGGGATACGGCATTCCGAAGGATCTTATCGAGATCGAGGTAACTGAGAGATCTGATGAATTCTCCGTAGCTGAACTTAAAGAGTACGTAGCATCCCTTCATAAGCACGGCTACAGTGCTTCGATAGATGATTTCGGATGTGAGAGTTCATCTCTTACGCTCTTGCGAGAGATCAACTTTGATACGCTTAAGATCGACAAGGGATTTATCGACAAAGAACAGTCCAAGGATCTTACCATCCTCGAACATATCGTTACCCTTTCCAAAGCCCTCAATATCGGGATAGTTGCGGAAGGCGTTGAGCGCGCATCACAGCTGAATACCCTTAAGTCGATGGGTGTTGAGATCATTCAGGGATATTACTATGACATGCCTTTGTCTCTCGAAGAGATGACCGAGAGAGTAAGAAATCCTATATACAATAAATGATTAGGCCTTCTTCTTTTTGAAGACGAGGACATTCTTTTCCTGAAGAACTGCCAGAGCGATCCCGCCTGCGATAAATACGAAGGCACCGGCAAGTCCTGCCGTAAGGTAAGGTGTCTTGTAGTGAAGAACGATCTCGTGATCTCCGGCAGCAACCTCAAGCGCCATGAAAGCTCTGTCTGCCTTAAGGATATCGGCCTTTTGACCGTCGACCGTAGCAGTCCATCCTTCCGAATAAGGGACCGTGAGGAGAACATAACCGCTTTCTTCCGTGGTCACATGAGTTGTTATCGTGTTACCGTTGATCGAGATATCCCTGGCAGGATGATCCAAACCGCTGATATTTTTTTCCAGCTGCTCTTCTGATTCAAAGTAAAGTGAGATTTCGTCAAAGGTGTATTCTCCTGTTTCTTCGATAACGAGTCGGATCTGTTTTGCTTTGCCTTCCGTGATGCCGCTGTTTACCATCCAGGTGTCTTTTCCGCCGTACATGTGGTTAGTATTGGTATACGCATTGATCTGACCGATTCCGGTTAAGGTCTCTTTAGGGATCTCCTCTTCTTCGCCGTCCTCAGTTTCAGGAAGAGTGTCGGACTTTTCCTTTTCCTTGAGCAAAGCCTCCAGTTCTTCTTCAGTAGGCACGTAGTCTGATACACAGTAAACATGTACTTTGAACGATCTTTCATACGGACTGTGATTGATGAAGTTCTTTGCGTAAAGATACCATTCGCCGCTTCCTTCGATCTCCTGATCGAGATCGAGGTTTATGTACGCGTTTGTTGAATTGAGCTTAAGAACATCGCCTCTTACTTCGATATAAGGGTCGAGCTCGAGAGTGTAGGCGACAGGTTCGGCCTTTTTGTATTCGTAACCGGAAGAAACTTCAGGAAGAACGATCGCCTTCATGAGGAGCTGCTGTTTATCATAACTGTTCAAAGAATCATAGAACTCTTCATCTACTGCATTAGTGTAGAAGGAAACTATGCTGCTGCCATATCCTGTCTTATAGATCTCATAGGTGTTTCCATCTTCATTCAGATAATTACCAATGTTATTGGAATAGCCGTACGGAAGGGGAACGTCCTGTTCGTTTAGGTTACGAAGTACATATTTGGTTCCCAGAAGTGCCTCGAGATCGCTTCTCTTACAGATACCGTTAATGATGGAAGGACTGGCTGATGCCGTAAATGCCATATCAGCATCGAACTGATTGATGTATGGATTGTAGATACTGTTGTAGGTATCATAGCCTGAAGTTCCGGTTATGAGTGAACTGTTTTTGAGTCTTCCCGACATGGAATCATATCTGTAGAGAGAGTCATCGGCTGCAAGCGTCAGAGCTTCTTTACCTCCGCTTTGCGCAAGGTTGGTATATGCCGTATTGTTCTGACATAACTTGGAAATGATATTTCCGTATCTTGGAGAGAAATAGAAGAACGGTGGGACGGCAAGGGCAAGAACAGTAATTAGTACCATGATCTTTTCAAAGTCATCCCTGTTGATAAATCGTGAGATCATGATGAAGACGATCACCAATACCCCCAGAATGAGAGGAGCATTCTGAGCCGGACTATTGGAGTCAAAACCCAAAAGAAGAACAAGCTTGTAAACTCCGAGAAGTCCGATAAGAACAGCAAGCTTCCAGATCTTGGCATTGTAAAGCTTGTCGAATGTCATGGTGATTATGAATGAAACAAGAAGGGTATAAGCCCATGTCCATCTGTTAGTGGAGTAACTGAATCCGTTAATGATCTGTCCTGCGTACGGGATGAACAAAGCTGCGGAAGAAATGAGGAACAGGAGTTTGACTCGAAGATCCTCTTTGAACTTTGTAAAAATGAAAAGCGTGAATACACAGATCAGTGCAATGATCGGGAATCCCATCATATCATCTGTCCATCCGTCGAAATAACTTACAAATCCTGATATGAGACGGTTCGCGTAGTATCTATCTCTGAAAAGAGTAGTGTAATACTCAACATTCAAACGGTTTAATTTGGTGATGGCTATGATACTCGGAAGGATGAGACATATGCCTACAGCACCTGCGTAGATGGAACTGATAGCGAGCTTAATGACAATCTTGAGTTCATCCTTGAGGCTCTTTCCTTTGGAAGTTATGAGACTCTCGATCACAAGGAGCAGATAGTATACGAGAAGAAGTACCACTGCCATAAAAGTGAAGTAGTAGGAGTATGCGAACATGGAGATGACGGATGCTATGAAAAGATATGGCTTCTTACCGTCACGAATCTTCCAGATACCAAGAATGATAAGAGGGAAGATTATAAATGCATATCCGAATGAAAGCTGCTTGAATACGATGAACGTATTTGAAGAGAAAGCATAGACAAGAGATCCGATCAGGATGGCATACTTGCTGTACTTCTGGCGATATGAAGCCAACGCAGTAAATGAAAGCCCTGCAAAGTAGATCTGAAGTATCAGGACGATCTTAAATGCTATCTCAGAGTAAGAAGAAGGACAAAAGGCGGATATGATATAAAACGGATTGAAGAAGTTGTTGAATCCGTTTCCGAGAGTCGTTATGATATCTCCGCCGTAACCGATGGACATATCCCACATAGGGATCTCAAAGGTGTGATTTATGGTAAAGTTCTTGACCAGAAGTCTCCACCAACGTCCTACCGCGATAAAGAACGGATAGTTGTTGTCCAGAGCATCATAAGTGAACATGTATGTCTTGTAGTAGTTGGAAAAATAAAGTTGGAAACAGAAAAAGAAACTTACTGCAAAAAGGATCGTGTAGAACAGCAGATACCTTGCTTTGTCTTTATCTATTTTCCTGAGTTTTTCTCTCATTAATATAATCCTTCTTTTCGAAAATATACTTAAATAAACTGAACAATTATATCACATGACAAGACCACAATTAAATAAAAAGAGTATAATCAATGAGAAAGAAGAGGGATCAATGCCTACCAAAGAAGAGATATCCAAACGTAATGATCCTCCGAAGCTGACGCTCCTGGAGGAGATAGGAAATGCAATAACACACGGGGTCGGAGCTGCGCTTTCGATCGCGGGTCTTGTTCTGTTATTGGTATTTTCTGACTCGGGAATGAAGATAATGGCGGCATGTTTCTATGGGATATGCCTCATAATCCTGTTCCTGATGAGCTGTCTTTATCATTCCTTCAAGTACGGAATGGCAGTCAAGAAACTTTGGAGAAGGTTTGATTACGCATCCATCTATCTTCTGATCGGAGGCTCTTTCGCGCCCTTCTGCCTCGTTTACTGGGGAGACGCCAAGGGCATTGTCATGTTCTGCATACAGTGGGGACTCATCATCCTTGGTATAACCTTTGTAAGTATCTTCGGCCCCGGCCGTTTCAGACCGCTCCACTATACTTTGTATTTTCTCATCGGTTGGAGCGGAGTCCTGTTTATTCCGGGAATGGTCAAAAACGACATGGCATTGTTCCTGATGACGCTCGGAGGCGGAATAATCTATACTTTGGGAATGATCCCGTTCGTTAAAGACTTTAAGGGAGCGCATTTTATCTGGCATTTTTTCGTCCTTTTCGGAGCGATCGTGCACTGGTTCGGCATTTTTCTGTTTATTTATCTTGAGATCTGATACATAGAGTTTTCGAGAGGGAGGGTAATATGAGATTTGACGTAAACAATTCCGGCAAGTATTTTTTTGATGAGAGACAGACCCTGACCAAGGACGAATGGTACGAATTCCAGGGCGCTTATCATACTGAGAGCATGGAGATCATCAAGGATTCGTTCAATGCGATCAAGGACCACGATGACAGTAAGTATAGGTTCTCGACACCGAAGAAGATGCTTGTGCCGATCTTCATCTGTGTGGCGCTCATAGTCATCTCCGTTTTCTTTAAAAGCCCGCTGTTGAGCCTGGGAGCATTCTCGGCGCTGTTTGTCTTTGCGGGAATAAGCACGATCATAACGGGTGGCGTCTCCGATAAGAAAAATATGCTGGCCGATACTGCATACAACAGATTTGCAGGTCTTCTTCTGGCCGTAACTCCTTCACTGGCATTCCTATCGTGGTTTGTAATACTCCGTAACATGAGTTTCAACGACAAACTCTTCATCGTTATCGGTGAAGTGCTGGCGGGAATCGCGATTCTTCTTATTTGTTGGCCTATCTTCCAGATGACTGCAAAACGCCGTGTATATACGGAGGAAGTCAATGCCACCTGTATCGGTTATGCGAGATATATCGAATATTCCAATGATGAGGGCACTTCTACGGCTTATCCGAAGGTATCTCCGGTCTTTGAGTACTATTACGGCGGAGAGAGGTATGTGAGCTGCTATGATTCGGGAAGTTTTACGACAAGTACCGATAGCGACGTCCGAATGGGACCTTCGGTCATCAACATCTCCCCTAAGTATCCGGAGGGAG
>CADCQX010000336.1 GCA_902803695.1 Oscillospiraceae bacterium | reverse complement strand
AGAATAACGAAAAAACGAAAGAACCATCCGAAAAACGGCATAAGAAAAACCCCGAAACCTTAATGGTATCGGGGTTTTTATCTGGAGCCGATTGCGAGACTCGAACTCGCGACCTGCTGATTACAAATCAGCTGCTCTACCAACTGAGCTAAGTCGGCAATTGCCTTACGCGAAAAATAGTATACATATATGAAGCGTTTCTGTCAACAACAAATTATTAAGATTGATATTCTACCGATACAATGCACGGAAGATTCCTGCCAATGCCCTTCTTATCGAGGCCGTAGCCCAAAAGCCAGCTGTCGTTTATCTCAAAACCCGTATATTCGATCGGAAGATTAAGCAAAAGCCTGTCGGGATTTAAAAGCATCGTGCACACTTTTATACTCTTCGGGTGCTGAAGTTCCAGATTGGAGATCAGATATGCGGTCGTAAGGCCTGTCCTTATGACATCCTCAACAATGATAACATCCTTGCCCTCAAGATCACAGTCAACGTCCTTGGTGATCTTAACTCGGCCTGTTTTTGTAGTCGTATCAGGGATATTGGCGAATCCGATAGTATCAACAAACAAAGGCAATTCCACAGCCCTTGTGATATCAGACAGAAAATAAAGCGCTCCGTTAATAACGCCGATCATAACAAGATCCTTGCCCTTGTAGTCAGCCGTTATCTTCTCACCAAGTTCTTTTACACGCTTATCGATGGCATCTTTGTCATAAACAACTTTGGTAACCTTGATGCTGCCGTCATCTTCAATAAACATATGCACCTCTTAGATGTCGAACTGCTTAAGCCGCTCGACAAGTTCCACGAAATCTTTTTTGTAAACTATCCTTATATTGGTTCCGGGATAAAGTTCCCTCACCATACGAAGTTTCTTGTTCTTGGTCGTTACATATTTCTGGTCCATAGTCGTAAGTTCCAGATATGTATCGAACTTAGGAAGATAGAAATCCGGAGAAAAAGCCATCTTAACGTTACCTTCGGAATCCCATTCGATCGGAAAAGTCTTCGGCTCATATTTCCACTCGATCTTATACATATCAAGGATATGAGCAAACTCTGCCTCCGTATCATTCTTGAAAACAACACTCTCCGTCTGATGATCTTCCGCAGATGACTCCTGTACCTCTTCCCTGATCCTGTTAGCCAGATCTCTCTCCTTGATAAGAGCCAGAACAACAGCCGCACACTCATTTACGGACATATAATCCGTATTGAATGTCAGATCATAAAGATTTCCGTCATTCAGATCCTGCTCGAAAAGGGTGCTTACAAATCTCTTATGCTTACGGTCACCTATGGTAACGATCTGTTCAGCTTCCAAAAGATCCACATTATAACGTTTGGATATTCTTCCGATCCTGGTCTTGTCTGATGCAGTAACTCGAAGATTGATAACATACGGGTCATTTCCGAAGATAACACTTCCGCCAAGGCCCAAAACGATAACGTTCTCGCCTTCACGTCTCTTATCGGCGCACATTTCCTCCAGACGCTCCATGAGAACGTCCTTATAGGTAACATCATTTCCCTTTATGGGACTCATGAAGAACTTGGCACTCTCGTTAAGCCTGTCCACTACTCCTGAAGGAAGTTCTCCGAAGAAATTCTCAAGTGCGAACTGACGTGAAATAACGCCGCATGAAAGCTTGTCAGCGAGGAATTCCGCCAACTCGTCACCAAGGCTTCCAATCTGTCTAGAAATAGTAATAATCGCCATTTTTCTCACCCGGATTCATATATTTCAATTATATCAGTTTGCTTAATAAAGACAAAGATTTATTATGTTATAATGGTTGAAATGAATCTGTTTTGCGGAGGTGTAAAATGCAACTTTTAGAATCAGGCGAGATGTATCTCGAAACTATTCAGATCCTCACGGAAAAAAACTCACATGTAAGATCTATCGATATAGCTGAATATATGGATTTTTCGAAAGCGAGCGTAAGCCGTGCTATTAAAAACTTAAAGGAAGCCCGCTATATCAAGGTATCTGATGAAGGTCTGATCACACTTACCAAAACAGGAAAAGCTGTTGCTAATAAGATCTATGAGCGCCATAAGGTGCTGACTGAATTCCTTATCTCTCTCGGAGTATCCGAAGAGAATGCTTCCAACGATGCCTGCAAGATAGAGCACGATATCAGTGATGAGTCTTTCACGGCTATCAAGAAGCACATGAAGAAGATCTGATCTCTTTCAAACCCGGAGGAAATAATCATGACAAAAGCTGACGTCTATCTGGCTTCAGATATTAAGAATATTCTCGAAAACGGTTATAAAGATGTTGATCCGAGACCAAAGTACGAAGACGGAACTCCGGCACATACGATAAGTGTCAATCATGTTGTCCGTAAATATGATCTCTCAAAGGGTGAATTCCCTATTAACACATTGAGACATCAGGCATGGAAAACAGGTATCCGCGAGATCTTTACTATCTATAACAGACCAACAAACAAGCTTTCCGAGATGGAAGAGATGGGTGTCACCTGGTGGACTCCGTGGGATATCGGCGACGGAACTATCGGTCAAAGATACGGAGCAACAGTTAAAAGATATGATCTCATCAATAATCTAATCGCAGATATCAAGAAGGATCCGTACGGAAGAAGAAAGATCATGTCACTTTGGCAGGAAGCAGATCTTCATGAGACAAAAGGCCTTGCACCTTGCGCTTTCCTTACGATCTGGAACGTCAGAGACAAGTATCTCGACATGTGCATGATCCAGAGATCCGGTGACATGCTCACAGCTTCGGGCGCAGGCGGAATCAATGAGATCCAGTATGCTGCACTTCTTATGATGGTAGCAAGAGCAACGGGGTATGAAGCAGGCGTCTTCACCCACTTCGTAGCTAACGAACAGATCTATGACCGTCATATCGATAATGCCCATGAACTTCTAAGAAGAGCCGAACTTAAAAAGGACGACACTGACAAGCCTATGTTAGTCCTCAACAAAGAGTCGGGCTGTGATATTTCCGAGATCACTATCGATGATTTTGAGATGAAGGATTATAACCCGATCAAAGAACCTAAGCTCAAGTTTGAACTGGGAATATGATCATTTACGGGAACACCTGATCGTGAGACGATCTTTGCCTCCGAAGGTACAGGTATATAGTGTCAGATCAAAGCCGCTTTGCGTCATTTTCTCAATATCTGTTCCTTCCAAAACCTCGATCTCGCTCACCTCGTATACGATAACCTGACCATTCATATCGGTAAACCAGACTTCGTCACCCGTGGCGAGGTCTTTTAATTTACCGAAACTGCCGGAATAATTGTGTCCTGCTATTACGAGATCATCTGTTATAGAGGAACCGTAATATCTGCAAAGAGAAGACTTAAGGATCTCGTCATCCCAGGTGTCCGCTACGGATATCTCAAGGTCCGCTTTAGGGATCGTGAGATATCCGATATATGGACAACCATCTATATCTACGACTCTTAATTCCTCTTTTTCTTTCTCGACAAAACCATTTGTTGCACCATTTTCAGATTGCTGTTCCTCATGATCTGCACTTTCCAGGATCACCTGCTTAACTTTTTCCAGTTTGCGATATGACAACTGCTCAGCCCTGTTACCCTCGAGAGAAATGAACAAAAACCAGCACACACAAGAAAGCAGGAGCAATGCCCCTATTATGATCAACACATTTCCGGTCTTGTTCTTTCCTATTTTCATTGTTCTTTCCTTCCAATGATCTTGAGCATGATTCCCGCAGTCACAAACAATGTTCCTGCAAAGAACAATACAGGGATAGGCCACATCGTTTGGCCTGTTTGAATAAGCTTGGCAGTATTGGTGATCGTGCAGACCGAACCTTCAGTCGAGTATGAAACACTGTAACCTTTTGGAACATCAATCTCTTCGATGGCCCATGTCTTAGAGCCGTCAAGTCCACCCCAAACATACTTCCAACCATTTGCATCATTTAAGATTACCGTTTCAACGATACCGTCTTCGTCCTTAAGCGCGACCTTAACCTGTGAAGGCCTGTCCTTACCGTCATCTTTCCAGATCTTCTTTACTGTCAGAGACAGCGGCGATTCTGTCACAACTCCCATACTTATGGTCTTCGGATAAGCCTTTACGTATTTTCCGTCCTGTGATGGAAGAACAGTCACAAAAGGAGCAAAGACCGGATTATTATTCTTGATCTTGCTTTCTCTTGTATAGTAAACGCCTTCCTCCAGATTATCGAAAACAACCTTTCCCTCAGGTCCTGTTGTCTTAACTGTACCCTTGATACCCTTAGAATCGATATATTGGGTAAGTTCCTTGATATAGTTGCTGTCTTCAAGAGAAGAAATATCCTTGTTAAAGGAGGAAAAATCTGCACAGTAACTCAATCCCGATGAGCCGAGTGAAGCTATCTGAATAACCTCTATCTCAGCACCTTCAAGGACCATATCGCCACTTGATGACGTCAGATTGATCTCGAGAGTACAGTCCCGATCAACAAATCTGAATGCTCCCGTAAAGAGCAACGTCATTACGACGATCATTATTCCAAACAGGTGTTTTCTGTTCGTCATTACTGTTTCTTTCTCCTTTTGTTTTCTGCCTTTTTCCAGACTATAGATGCCGCGATCGTCAGTATAAAAAGAGGAAGCGCAATTATCGGTGCAACTATCATCGTATCGACTTTGAATGCTTCATTGGAAACAAACTGTCTAACTTCTTCCACTTCGCTTTCCACTCTGGAACCTCTCACCAACAGGCGATGAGTATTGATTCCATATGGGGTACATGTGATCAAGGTACAATAGTCTTTGCCTGCCTCAGGCAGAAGATCCTCAGTCTCTTCGGGTGATACTATCTTTATCTGATCGATACGATATACCAGTACCCTGTCAAGAACTGTTATCGTAAATTCGTCACCGACTTCCAGTTTATCCAGATCCGTAAAAAGCTTTGCACTCGGAAGTCCTCTGTGTCCTGAAAGGACCGCGTGGGTATCAGAACCTCCTACCGGAAGCGAGGAACCTTTCAGGTGTCCTGCTCCTATCTGAAGAACATCTTTAGATACACCGTGATATATAGGGATCTCAACACCGATCTTATCTATATCAATGTATCCCATAATACCTGTACCGGAGATATCCAACACCGTATCGTATTCTGAATCCGAACCGTCATCAACGAATACTCCGGGTCTGGAAAATATCTTACGGTTGTATTCTTCAGCTTCAGCCAGAATTTTGGCTTTCTCTTCTTCCTTAGCGTTTACGACTGCTTCGTTATAGTCGGATATGATCCTGGAAGCATGCTTGGAATTTACGTAATTACTCAAACTCGGATACAAGAGCAGAGCAACACCGATGACAATTAACAATATGATCAATATTGTTGACAGATGTTTTTTCATCGGCCGCTCCTATTCCTGATATTCCTAATTGATATTATTTTTCCTTGTCAGCACTCATTCTCTTCTTTGTAACAAGAAGGATAATGCCACCTGCAAGAAGGGTACCGCCTGCAATGTAGAAGATCGTCGTACCGATTCCACCAGTGGAAGGAAGATTCGATGCTTTTGTATTCTCTACAACAAGTGTATGAAGAACAGGACTATCAGGATCTACATCTGTACTTGTTCCATCGCTATATGTCCATGTAGGATCTCCATTTGTATCAAATGTACAACCGATTGTAAAAGTAATATCAGAAGCTGAATTGTAACCGCTTGGAGCTTCCTCGTGCAGTGTATATGTTCCAGGCATAAGGCCAAGGAATTCAATATGACCATTAGCATCTACTGTAGCTTCATAACTGTTACCTGATACTGGAACTGCTTCAGCAGTGTGTCCGTCATCTGTAATGATCAATGTGTTCAAAGTTACATTGCTACCTTCCAAAGTAAACTTAGCTTCTGTCAACGGATTTCCTTCCTGATCAACCTTATCGATAGCAATACCAGTCGTGTACGTCTTAGTGATGATATCAGGAGTTCTGCCTGTAGAAGAATCATCATTAGGATCGTTGGAATATTCAAGATATACCGTATTCGTATTTGCTCCGGTTGTAATAACACAGTGCTCATTAAGAGTAGCTGTATAAGTAACTGTAATGTCGTCACCTGCCGAGTAACTCTGAATGTCATCCAAAGTTAAGACAAAACTATGCTCAGAACTTGTGAGCGTGTAATCACCTTCATTCACAGTATCAGATCCGACAACTACGGAAGTGATGCCTTCGAAAGAAAGACCTGCGGATAATGTATCGTTGATAGAAAAATCATATGTCGGATACTCCGATGTATCAGGGACTTTGGATGTGATAACGTATGTGATCTCATCACCGATATTTACTGCATTACATGTCAGATCCGGACTGATCTTCTTATCGATCGATGGAACATCTGTCTTAAGGTTAACAGTTGTATCATCTTCAATAACTTCAAGGATAAAATTCGATACAGCACCATTGTTACCTGATGTAATAGTATCTTTGATGAAGTAGTAACCCGGAGCCTCAACATCGAGCGTAACTGATGTATCTGCCGATTCAACGCTAAATGACGGCGAAGTAACGCAACCATCGATAACTGCAGCCATTTCAGCTTCTGAAACTGTAGCGCCTTTGACATTGAGTTCCTCGATGGCAGATGCAGCATCATTTATACCTTT
>CADCQX010000335.1 GCA_902803695.1 Oscillospiraceae bacterium | reverse complement strand
GTCTCAGAATCGAAAATGAACAATCAGTGAAGTATAGCCAAATCTATTTGGGCTCATGGGAACTTTTCTAAATAACTATTCTTTTTTGATGATGATCTATTAAAGTGGTTGCACGGAGAATTAAAAAAGAGAACATACGGAAGCGGAAGAGTACATCAACAAAACCGCAAAATGAACTAAGTTTGTTGAGCAGTTAGGGTTATAATTCTGACTATGTCAATCGAAAGGAAAAACCTTAATGATCAACAACAAGGATGATGTAAAAAAGCAATATGAGAAAACAGAAAACCTAAAAGCGAGGATCTCAATTCACGATAAATATTCAACCAACAAAACAGGATTCGCCAACTGGATCTTCTCTAATTACCGTATCGAAAACGGCATGAATATTCTGGAACTTGGCTGCGGAACCGGCTCAATGTGGAAGGGCAGAGAAGACCTTATCAGACGTTCCGGCAAGATCGTTCTCTCAGACTTTTCGGAAGGCATGGTGGAGCAGAGCAAGAACACCATAGGTGAATACGATAACGTGGAATATATGTTGATAGATATTCAAGACATTCCATTCGAAGATAACAGCTTCGACATAGTTATCGCCAACATGATGCTTTATCATGTGCCTGATATCGATAAAGGTCTTATCGAAGTAAAAAGAGTCCTTAAGGACGGCGGTGATTTCTACACGGCTACTTATGGCGAACACGGTATAATGGAATATCTGGCCGAACTTCTGGGAAGATACGGTGTAACTGATAAAGCCAGCAGAGCATTTACTTTGCAGAACGGACAGAAGATATTGGAGCCGTATTTTGATAACGTGAAGATGCTTCGCTATGAAGATTCTCTTGCTGTTACTAACGTTGATGATCTTGTCGATTATGTCTGCTCACTTTCCAACATGAGTACTCTCGCAAGCATACCAAAAGACGAGATCAGAGAAGTCTTAACAGAGCATATGAAAGACGGCGTTCTTATGGTTCCAAAGGAATACGGAATGTTCGTTGCTACTTGATAAGTTTGCAACAGTTAATTCTGATTATATAATATGTGCAGGTGTCTGTATTTCGAGTTTCTGTGCAGGTGACAGATGTGAAAAGGTTTATCGGATTTGCTCTCATAGTGTTGTTATTGTGGTCATGTGTTTCGTGTGATCGAAATACGACTACCGACGAAGCGACGAATCCTTCACAAGAAAACGGCTTATATGTAGATATTAATGAGTCACAAGCCTTTTCATCGGAATCTGTTTATTTTCCTGATTGTGACAGTATTTATAGTGTTGAACTGGTAGACAATGATTACTACGTAATTACTATCGATGGCTTGTACGAAGAATTCTCGGATATTACCTGGAAAGTCTATAAGGTTGATTTACTGAAGAACAAGGAATTACTGTACACTGCAACTTGCGAACGTGATTCATCCTTGGTAAAGGTCATTAGTTCCGAGAAACTTATTCAGATAAACGGAAGCGAATTGAGAGTTTCTGATATAGACGGCAATAATCCTGTTTTGATAAATGCAGACCTTCCCGGTGTTAATACAGTAGAGACCGAGTGTATTGATAATCTGCTCTATATTGGAATGCAGGGAAGGGTACTAGTCTATGATCTGGAAGGCAATCTGATCAATACAATAGATGATGATTCTCTTAAAACAATGGACAGCCTTTTCGAATATAACGGCAATTGTTACTATTCCAGTGTTATGGGATATACCATGGATTTCTTCAGATTGGATGCGGAAGAGAGTTCTATCGAATCTATCTGTTCATCTGCTGAACTTGGGATAGAAGGATATAAGTTTGCAGGCAATGGAAACTTCTTTATTACTCCTCAATCATATGAGATCGGAATGGTGGATCTCGATAGCAAGAGTTTGATCTCGTGTTCCCGTCCGGAGAATATGCTGGTAAAACCCATAATGAGCGGAAATGACCCGGATAATCTGGTGGTCGTTCTTGATCCTTCGCATTTTGCATCTATCAGGAATTACATAAACCTTACAAAAGAAGTCGTATTTATAGAACCTGATAATGATCTTGATCTTTCTTCTAGGCAAAAACTGGTTGTCGGCGGAACCGGTTTTGTTAACAACAGATCATTCTACATCGCTGCATACGAATTCAACAAATCGCAAAACGACTATATTGTGGTCATAGATGATTACAGTGAACTTGATATCCAAGCGGATAATCCTGCAGAATACCAGGCTGAACTCATTAAACACTTCCAATCCGAAGGAGCTCCCGACATCTTTTTCGGACCGGTCTTTAACTATGAATACTTCTATCTCAATAATATGGTGATCGATATGTATCCGTATATGGCAGCTGATGATCAGTTTGTCATAGATGATATGCAGCCTTGCATAAAAGATCTTCTGATATCAGATGATAATGTCTGCTATCAGATGATGGCCGGCTATTATCCGATAGGGTATGTTGGAAGAAGTAGCTATTTCAATTCTCCTGAGACAAGTATCTATGAATTGGACGGCCTGGATCCTGATCGTCTTTATTATGGTCAGGAAGATTCAGCATCTTTAGTCAGCCATGTTTTGTTAAACAGTATCACTGACATATATGAAGATCAAGATAAAGACCATTCAGAACAGATAGAAGATCTTCTTAACTATTCGCTTTTATATGCAGATATTCAGACTGGTTCAAATACAATATGGGTAGATGAAATATTGAATGGAGATGCTCTCCTGCTCAATAGCATGTATATTTTGGGATTGAATGAATTCCGGCTTTTTGATTCGCAATGCGAAGATGATATGGTCTATATCGGATACCCGGGGATCAATGGATCAGTTCATCCGGCTATGCCGGAATGTCTTATGGCTATATCTTCTTCTGCTGAAGATCCGGAGATATGTTGGAAATTCATATCTTATTTTTTCTCAGACGATCTTCAGAGGTTTATGTTGTACAGCATAAACACGAGATTTCCTGTGATGGGAGATGTTTTCGATGAGTACCTTTATTACATGAAGAATCCAGAAGAGATTCCTGATGAAAAGGCAGAGTATCGATATATGACTAAGTTCTACCCTCAGATTTCTGAAGATACTCTAGATGAAGATATTGCTGACTACAAGTTGATGGTTGAATCTGTTGATTGTGTGGTTGTTTATGATTATGGAATCAATCAGAT
>CADCQX010000334.1 GCA_902803695.1 Oscillospiraceae bacterium | reverse complement strand
TGTCACAATTATTGATGTGACACAGAGAGGAACCGATACGTGGTCGGATTCCTTTAAAATATTCAGAAAGTTTACTGGAACTGAATATCAAGAGGCAACATATATCTTTACAAAGATAGAAAATGGAACTCCTTATGTGGTACGTGATATAGATGCGAAGGAAGCAAAAAGCTTTGCAGAAAAACTTGAGAATGCCGGTGCGACTGTAAAGATTGAAGTAATCGAAGTAGATTCCCAATACGACAAAAAAGCACCTGATGTTCCTTCTGACCAGGAATTATCAAAGATGGATCGTGACGGATTGATTGATTGATCTTCTCGGTTCAGTATATCAAGCAGCGGATGCGTTGCAGAATGCATCAGATATCCGCGATGGAATAATAAATGAGATTGATGGTATGAGTGATAAGGCTCATGCTATTTCGGTAGAATTGTCTTTAAAACAATGGCTTTTGATTGCAGGTGGCGTGGTTATTACGATTATGCCTATGGCAGCAGGTTATTTTCTGGGAAGAAAGTTGATGAAGCTTCCGGTGTTGTCCTGTCTTGGCGCCATTACCGGCGGCATGACATCCACCCCGGCGCTTGGTACGCTGATCAGGACGACGGGAAGTGATGAAGGTGCAGCATCCTATGCGTCCACTTATCCGTTCGCGTTGCTCTGCGTTGTTCTGGTATCACAGTTTATGATATTGATTTCATGAACGTTATAGACCTTGTATCTGGACTTTTTCAGCAAATAGTTTTTGGAGGGAACAAGATGGAACTATCATTTCTGGATCGGACAGAATATCTTCAGGATGTGTGGTCAAAAAAAGTATCGGAGAACCCTTCAGCCCGTATGCTTACAGATGAATGTCATCCACACGGCCTTAGCAGGCGTGCCGTGGACGACTTGTCCGGAAAGGTATATGCATGGCTGAGAGAAAAACAGATTAGTCGTGAGGACTTTGTGCTTTTGTGCCTGCCAAGAGGAGCTGCTGCTCTGGTCTGCATGCTCGGTGTATGGAAAGCAGGGGCCGCATTTACTATGGTAGAGGACAATTATCCTCCTGAACGAATCACTTATATCAAGAAAGACTGCGGCTGTAAGACTGTGATTGACATTCACGTCTGGAACGATGAAATCCTGAAAACAGAAGCTCTGCCCGGCTATGAAGAAACCAGTATCCACGATGCAGCACTGGCGATTTATACTTCCGGTACAACAGGAAATCCTAAGGGAGTGCTTCATGAATACGGCAGTATCAAGATGATTCAGGCTGCCGCTGTCGACCGGAGAACAGGAAAGCCGAGGCTTGTGGAATCAGACCGGCTGTCCCTTGTCACGCCACTCAATTTCAATGCATCAATCAGGCGTTATATCAACGCTCTGTATGCCGGATGCAATCTGCATATTGTCTCATACAGTATCATTAAGAATCCTCTGCAGCTTCGCCAGTATCTTCTTGATAACCGCATTACGGTTATGTGCGCATCTCCCTCGCTGCTTCGCATGATTCAGGATCCGGGGCCGTATGTCCGTCAGATTCAGATCAGCAGTGAACCTGCGAACGGACTTTTTTTTGAGGGTCCCGAGCTGGTGAATGCATATGCGATGAGCGAGAGCGGCTTTCCAGTTGCGGAATTCATCATTGATAAACCGTACGATGAGTGTCCTGTCGGGAAACCGAACATTGAGCAGATTCATATCCGGGTTATGGATGAGGAGGGGAATGAAATTCCCTCCGGTACACCGGGAGAGATTACAGTTGAGAATCCGTTCTTCCGTGGATATATCAACCTACCGGAGCAGACACAAAAGGTTCTTCAAAATGGTGTTTATCATACCGGAGATATCGGTAAGAAACTGCCGGATGGCAATCTGGTGCTGATCGGACGCAGTACGGACATGATCAAGATCAATGGCAATCGGATTGAGCCGGCAGAGATTGAGGCTGTTGGGAAAAAAGTCCTTGGAGTGGACTGGTGTGCGGCAAGAGGGTTCGAGGATCCGATCCATGCTTTTGTTTGTCTTTACTATGTTGAGGATATTTCTTTTGACGAGATGGAAGTCCGCCGTCAGATGGAACGATACCTGCCATATTATATGATTCCGGCGTACTTTATGAAGGTAGATGAGATTCCCATGCTTGCCAACGGCAAGATGAACAGAAGGGCACTTCCAAAGCCTCAGCCAGACACGGCACATGAGGAATATATCGCTCCGCGCACAAAGACAGAACAGATTTTGTGTGAGGCATTTGAAAAAGCACTCGGGATTGATCAGGTCGGCGTTCATGACAGTTTCTACCACCTTGGTGGAGATTCGCTGGGAACGATGCGTGTCCTTGCCCAGGCGCATTTGCCGGGTCTTTCAGCAAAAGATATTTTTGAAGGGTGCACTCCGGAACATATCGCTGAAATGTATGAGAGCCGGCAGACCGGGGCACTGCCGGAAGACGTC
>CADCQX010000333.1 GCA_902803695.1 Oscillospiraceae bacterium | reverse complement strand
TTTCAGATCCTTTAAATCTTTAACCCCTGAAACAGACATCAAACCTTCCTCAGACAGTCCTTTCGGAGTCCATGCAAAACGCTCATAAATCTCTATAGGTGAATTTTCCCCTCTCGGCGGAACTATCACATAAAAATGATTTCGCGTTTCAGAAAGATCAACCCCGAAGCCGTATGTCAGCTTCTTTGAATTCATTGCTTAATATCTCCAATTTTATTAAGTTCATTCACATCTATTTTTTTCATATCTACCCATTGTTTAAAATATTTGCCTTGCATAAAACTGATAGTCTTGTACCGAAATTCAACAATTACATCCTTGCTCGCGAATGCAGATTCTCTAATTAGATCGACAGTAGCTTGTAAATTTGATGTTTCATACGGAACTTTGGATGTGTTAATTTCCATATAGTTATCAGCGTTTCCCTTTTCTGTGAGAGTAACCGTAAAATACTTCACATAAGTACCTGCTATTCTCTGAAGCTTGTCGAACTCTGCATAAGTAGCCGCCGTATCGCTACACTTGATCATACTGTTCATCGTATACTCCAGCGGCTTATTATCATCGATCACAACCATTTTTTCTTTTGGTTGCTCCGTGATCTGAATATCCTTTTCTTCTATTAGATTACCTTTGTTAAATACAGCTGTTCTAACATATTTGCATCCATCTGGAATAACAAACTCTCCCTTGTACAGTCCGCCAGATTCTTTCGGATTGGAACCATCAGTTGTATAACGTACTTCAAATTTATCATGCGTCTTAAGTTGCATAACATTTCCCTGAGTTGAGCACCTTTGCTCAAATCTAAGAGGAACCTTACACAAGAAATGAACCGCAGGTCCTGTCGGATGAGGATCATTCTTAGTTGTATCCACACATAAGAACCACAAATCCGTTTCCTTTGTTACAAAAGGATTAGGAGCCTCTGCAGATGATTCTGTAGGTTCCGCTCCTACATCATAGAATACAGCATTCCCATGAATACCCCGCACCTTAAGGGTGAACTCACAAGTTTCTTCAGAGTATGAAAGTTGCTCAACAAGCACTTCTGTTGGTTCCTTTTCAAAAGGGCCTTTCTGAAGATATCCACCTACTTCGCGCCACACATCACGTTTAATACAGTAATCCTTTAGCTTTTTCATCTGATCCGGATGATACCATTGCCAACGTAGTTCTGTTGCAGCACGCTCCAAAATCTGATTCCAGGTCATCTCAGATTGAGTAAAAATTCTCTGTTCACACTTTTTGCAAAGAGTCTCCATAAAGCGATCATCGTTGGAAAAATCCTGGAATTTCTGAGCTTCCTTGAGGGTTTTTACTATCTGATCTTCACCATTAAACTTATTCCCTGCATATTCCAGTTTAAAATCTTCGTTATTAAGTCCTGTTTTGGCCGGATAGTAAAGCGTAATGAAAGTTTCTCTGATAGTGGATATAAGAGCGTTAATAGCTTTATCTTCCTGGTCATGAGCCTCACGATATTGCTGATCAGTCTCGGAGATGTGTTCTTCTTTCATGCTATTGATAATTTGACGTATTGCGGTGAGTCTCTTACTGTTGATAAAAAGTTTCTCCATAACGCTTCTTTGACCAGTTAGAAACATAACTCGATTCTTGTATGTAGCGTTTTCATAAAATTTACTTAGATCCGGATGAATACCATTCCCTGTATAAGGCTCATATATTACTAATGCAACCTTATTCATATCTAAACAAATTTCATCGACTGCAGGCATAACATAAAGGACTTCATAGCAATTATAGAGTTTAGGAGCAAAAGCTTCCTTAAGATATCTACGTAGTTCTTTTCTTGCACTTTCATTACTATAGCTGTCAACGAGAGTATTCATTTCTGCCACCATGTTCTTGGTATTTTGGAAATAATACAGACCACGGTTATCCATCTTCAGATACCAACATTGTCCTTTGATCTCATCCAGTACTCTCTTGTACTGGTTCATATCAACATCCGGCTCGCAGAGATATCCAATAATATCCGAATCACTGAGCCCCTGAAGTCCCTGCGCTGTCTCATTCAAAGATGATACCAACAGAAGTTTTGAAAGCATCTGAGCGTAAGGGAACGGAAAATCAGCCTTATAAGTTGAATCAATAACTTCAGCTACGGCTTTTCCATGCTGAGCAATATCATGATTAATGGCATTATCAAGAGAAGGCTTGATTTCCTTGATCATATTGAGCATCATTTGATTATTCAG
>CADCQX010000332.1 GCA_902803695.1 Oscillospiraceae bacterium | reverse complement strand
TTTTGCATTCTATTCAATTTTCAAGATCCGCGCCTTCTTAAGAAGTGTTCTTCTCGCGAAGTGCCTATTGATAATACCCGATAGGCTCTCTTCTGTCAAGCACATTTTTTGATTTTGTCGAAGTTTTTTTTACCTCGTTTTTGTGCTCTCCAAAGGCTCGATAATCTTAGCACCTGCCCTGCCTTTTGGCAAGGGGTTTTTTGAGCTTTTTTCAAACTTTTTCGAGAGGCATGAAAAGCTCCGTATGTACATATAATGTTTATTATTTGCGCGCGCATTAATATACGCATATGTAAATAAGCATTCTCTTATAAAAAAATACAAAAACAATTCAATATTTTATGCTTTTGTTGTCAGATTGTCGTTATTTTGAAAGTTACATTGAAACGCCTTTCAAAAGTGTGTAAAATACAGACAATTTTCCGTTTATTCAGTTTGGAGGTTTATTATGAAATCCGTTAGAGGTTCTAAGGTTGCTATCATCGGTGCCGGACAGGTTGGCGCAACGATAGCTTTCGCACTTGCTTTCCAGCAGCGCTGTTCCGAATTGGTCCTTATCGATGTTAATAAGGACAAGGCTACTGGTGAAGTCCTCGACATCAGCCACGGTCTCCCATTCTTGGGTCACATGAATATTTACGCTGGCGATTATTCAGATTGTAAGGATTGCGATCTCATTATCATCACTGCAGGTATCCCGAGAAAACCGGGCGAGACACGTTTGGATCTTGCTAAGAAGAACGTTACACTTGCACACACAATTACTGATTCGATCATGCAGAACTACACAACAGGTAACATCCTCGTTGTTTCCAACCCTTGCGATATCATCACATACATGATCACAAAGTGGTCCGGACTTCCTGCTAACCGTGTTATCGGTTCAGGTACAAACCTTGACTCTGCACGTTTCAGACACCTTTTGAGCCAGAAGCTCAACGTTGACGTTCGTAACGTACACGGTTACATCCTCGGTGAGCACGGTGAGTCACAGTTCCCTGTATGGAGCCAGACACACATCGCAGGTATGCAGGTTGACGCTTATGCAAAGAGCCTCGGCATCAGCTTTACAGAAGCTGACAAGGCTGAGATCGCTGAGCTTACAAAGTCTTCCGGCGCACGCATCATCAAGCTCAAGGGCGCTACATACAACGGTATCGCAGTAAGCGTTTCCGCTCTTGCTCAGAGCTTCCTTAAGGATGAGCACACAGTTCGTCCTGTATGTTCCCTTTTGACAGGTCAATACGGTATCTCCGGTTGCTCCATGAACGTTCCTACGATCATCGGTGCAGACGGTGTCGAGAAGGTTCTCGAAGTACCGCTTTACGATAACGAGCTCGAGTCCCTCAAGAGATCTGCTGACAGCATCCTCGAGGCTATCGAAGGAGTTAAGGATCTCTAATATTCGTATATATCGAAAACTTCTAAGCGTCTGCAATTTGCAGGCGCTTATTTTTGTCCTTTAAATGTGTATCCGTCTTTTCGAAAATATATAATAATGTAGAAGGTATATACATAGGAGGAAACAATGTCGATAGATTCAATTTCCAGAAAATGTCCCGGATGCGGCGGAAATCTTGTTTTTTCGGTAAAGGACCAGTCTTTGACCTGTTCCTTCTGCGGCAATGCCTACAGCCCGGAAAAACTGGAACTTTTGGAGCAGATAAGAGTTTTCGATGAGGGGTCTTCTGATGAAAGAGAAGACGATAAAAATGAGATAGTCTGCGGTTCCTGCGGCGCGCGTGTCATTACGGAAAAGAACACATCAGCGACCTTCTGCGCATTCTGCGGTTCCCCTTCACTCGTAAGAGAGAGACTTACCAAACAGTTCCGTCCTGATTATCTGATACCGTTCAAGATAACCAAGGAGGAAGCAAGAAAGATAATCGAGGAATTCGGAAAGCAGGGACGCTACGTTCCGAAGAAATTCTTCAGCAAGAGAAACAGCCAGAAGATAACGGGTATCTACGTTCCTTTCTGGCTCATGAACTCACGTTGTAATATCCATACCCGCGGATTGGGATATAAAAACCACTTAAGCGGCAGGGACAGATATCAGATCAATTCCACGATGGACATCCAGTTTAAGAACGTTCCTTTCGACGGAGCATTAAAGATCGAAGATGATCTCATGGAGTCGATAGAGCCTTTTGACTGCTCCGAGATGGTGGATTTCAAGAGCTCATATCTGCAGGGTTTCTATGCACAAAGATATGATCTGTCCGCAGATAAACTCTCTGACAGGATCCTCGCGAGACTTGAAAGATACGGAAGAGAGACCAGCCAGTCCGCATTTAGCGGTTATGACAAGATCGACCTCGGTATCTGCGACATCAAGCCTCACGATTTGAAGCAGGCTTATGCTCTCTACCCTGTCTGGATACTGACATATGAGTACGACGGAGCTATCTACAAGATCGCCGTAAACGGACAGA
The DNA here is from genome assembly GCA_902803695.1 of Oscillospiraceae bacterium. Classification (GTDB taxonomy): domain Bacteria; phylum Bacillota; class Clostridia; order Saccharofermentanales; family Saccharofermentanaceae; genus Saccharofermentans. The sequence goes on along the minus strand of CADCQX010000332.1, from coordinate 7,169 downwards.
CAGGAAAAGTTGACGGTTATCTTCCGGTAGATAAAGTAAAGAGAGGTCTCCGCCTCGGCCTTTATTACGCCCACAACGTGGCGATGACTTTACCGATAACCGGTCCTCTGATCTTTGCTGTGATCTTTGGGATACTACATCCGGATATCGTGTATCTTATCGCGTTCACACTCATGATCATCGGATTATTCGGTCTGGCTCCGCTGGTAATGATGATCAACGAGATCAAGACGGACGAAGAATTCGGACGTTACAGCGTTGTGAACTTACCGAGGAAAGCCTGGATAAAGCTCATATCCAAGAGAAAAGATACTCTGATGAAGCTTAAGTCCGAGACCAATAATCCGCTCGCAAAAAAGCCGCCTGTCACAGAATACTATGACACGACGGCTAAGATCTCAGTTGAAAAGGACGAGCAGTTCGAGATCCGCGAAGTCTATAACGACAATGTCAATCTTTAATGATCTCACCGATATAAGGCCTCGTCTTGCTCTTTCTCCTTCTTCTCTTGGACTTCTTGCTGTTGATGATCTTCACGATAAGGATGATCACGAGTACCAGGATAAGTCCCACGAGACAGGCAATGATACCGGATGCGAGCTTATTAGCCTTGATCCACTTAACAAGACCCTTGTTCTTACGGATAGGGTCTTTTATATTGTCCCTGGATTCGTCGATGACTACGCTTACGTCTTCATCGTCATCCTTCTTTCCACCGCCTTCATCCTGATCATCGACCTCAGAAGGTACTTCAGGAACTTCGATATCTCCGACGATATCTCCCGGAAGGAACAGCGGATCATACTCGGCTCTCTCAGCTTCAGTGATGTTTCCCGACTGATAGTCTCCGAGCTTACCCGGAACTACCTTCTCAGGATTTCTGTTCCAGCACTCGAGGTTGCCGTAAGCAGTGATCGCTGCAACGTATCTCGTCTGATAGGAATAGTATTCACCCGGGATTCCGCACACTGCCGTAAAGAGTTCGTGACCGTTCTCGTTTACCGTGTAGATAGTCATTCCGGTACCGGCATTTGAAGTCGTTCCCGTCTTTCCTCCTACAACGCATACAGCGTGGGTTGCTTCGCCTTCGGCGGTCTTCGCGATAAGCCACGGATCCAGAAGGATCTTGTTACTGTTTGTAACGATGGACCAACCATCCTCAACGTGCATGTTTGTTTTCGCGAAGTAGTGTGTAGGCGTATGGATGAGCTTACAGAAATCAGGTCTCTCGGCAGCTGCCGCCATGATCTTCGTAAGGTCTGATGCCGTTGTATAGTGGTCGTCGCTGTGAAGACCGTGAGCATTTACAAAGTGTGTGTTAACGCATCCGAGGCTCTGTGCCCTGTAGTTCATGAGAGCTGCAAAAGCGCTGAGCTTATATGATGCGAGGATGTCCTCGGAAGACATTCCGAAGTAGTCCTCAAAGTATGTGGCGTTGATACCGTCAGGACCTGCAGAGAGGCTGTCGGACGGATAGTTCTTGATCAGAGCTTCGATAACGCCCTCGGCAAGGACATTAGCAGCGTCATTACCTGACGGGAGCATAAGTCCGTACAAAAGCTCGGATACTGTTGTTGTCTCACCGACGATAAGTCCCATGACCGTGGAGTCAAAAGAAATGTTGTCGATGGCGTTCTGAGACACCGTGAGACTTGCCGAAGTATCAAGATAATCAAGTGCCAGCATCGCTGTCATGATCTTGGTCATGGATGCAGGATAGATCTGCTTGTCAGGATCCTGACTGAAGATTATCTCGTCATCGGTCTTATCATATACGCAATAAGTCGTAGCCTTTACTTCTTCCAGAGTCGGAAGCGTAACCTCAGGCTGATCGACATCCGCACGGACGAATCCGACAAGGACCATGAATGACAGCACGGTAAAAGTAGCTGCCAGAAGGCCTGATATTGTCTTTTTCAACGTTCCGTTCATTAATTTTCCCTTCAGCTTAAGTATTATTCCTCAGCAGGTGCTTCGTTGTTTCCCTCTGCCTCGACTTCATCGGAAACCTCAGATATCTCGGAAGACTCTTCGCCTTCTTCTGCCTCAGGATCAACGTGATCTGCGATAGCAAAGTCAACGATCTCGGCATCCTTTGCTCTCATGAGACGGACACCTGTCGTAGCTCTGGACAACGTAGGGATCTCTGTTGTTGCGACACGGATGATGACACCCTGGTTCGTAATGATAAGGAGGTCCTTACTGTCGTCAACGAGAGTACATCCGACGAGAACGCCGGTCTTCTCTGATACCTTATAAGTGATAAGGCCCTTACCGCCTCTGGTCTGGGTTCTGTAGTCGTCGATACGGCTTCTCTTACCCATACCCTTCTTGGAGATAACGAGGAGTTCGCCGTTCTCGGTAACAGGTACCATTCCGACTACTTCGTCATCCTCGGAGAGCTTGATACCGCGTACACCCGTGGAATTACGTCCCATGGATCTTACGTTATCGGCATTAAATCTGATAGCCTTACCCTGCTTTGTAACAAGGATGACTTCCTGATTCTCCGTGGTAAGGTCTACTTCGATAACGGCATCACCTTCACGTACGTTAACAGCGATAAGACCGTTCTTGTTGATGTTGGAATATGCGTTCAGCGCGGTCTTCTTAACAACACCGTTTCTTGTGGCGATGGTAAGGAAGAGATCTTCCTGTTCGAAGTCCTTGAGCGGGATGATATTTCTGATCTTCTCGCCTTCCTGGAGCTTCAAAAGGTTAACGATAGCAGTTCCTCTTGCACTTCTGGAAGAAGTCTCAGGGATCTGATATCCCTTGATCTTAAATACACGTCCGGTATTGGTAAAGCAAAGGAGGAAGTGGTGTGTAGTAGTCGTGATGATCTTCTCGACATAGTCCTCTTCTCTCGTGCTCTGTCCGCTGATACCGCGGCCGCCTCTGTGCTGGCTCTTATATGTGTCGATGAGCTGACGCTTGATATAACCGAAGTTCGTAAGTGTAACTACGATGTTCTCTTCCTGGATCAAAGACTCGTCGTCGATCTCCTCGAAAGCACCGTAAACGATCTCGGTAAGACGAGGTGTAGCGAACTTTCTCTTGATCTCCAGGATCTCTTCCTTGATGGTGTCGTGGAGTACATCGATGTTCTCCAGGATCTCGTGGAAGTGAGCGATCTGAGCTGTGAGGTCTTCGATCTCCTGTATGAGCTTGTCTCTCTCGAGTCCTGTCAAACGACCGAGTCTCATATCTACGATGTGCTGAGCCTGCTTATCGGAGAATCCGAATCTCTCGCACATTGTAACCTTAGCCTCCGGCTCTGTTCTGGATGATCTGATTATGTTGATGATCTCGTCGATGTGGTCCATAGCCATAAGGAGACCTTCATCGATATGCTTTCTTGCCTCAGCCTTTTCGAGATCGAAAATAACTCGCTTCGTAACAACTGACTCCTGGTGAGCAACATAGTGCTTCAGGGCGTCTACGAGAGTGAATGTCCTAGGCTCGAGCTTGCCGTTCGCATCAGGAACGAGTGCGAGCATGTTGGCGCAGCATGCATCCTGAAGTGCACAGTTCTTATAGAGCTGGTTAAGGACTACTTCCGCATTCGCATCTTTCTTAAGCTCGACAACGATACGGACTCTTTCCTTACGGTCGGATTCGTCACGGAGACCGGAGATTCCTTCTACCTTCTTCTCCTTAACAAGATCTGCGATCCTCTCGATAAGGCGGGCCTTGTTGATGGCATAAGGAAGGTCGTGGAATACGATCCTCTGTCTGCCGCCTGCCATATCCTCGATATCGGAATGAGCTCTAACTACGATACGGCCTCTGCCGCTTCTGTATGTATCTCTGATACCCATGGTTCCAAGGATCATACCGCCTGTCGGGAAGTCAGGACCCTTGATGACTGTCATGAGTTCTTCGCATGTAACGTCAGGATTATCGAGCATCATTACGACACCATCGATGACCTCACCGAGGTTGTGCGGCGGGATGTTCGTTGCCATACCTACGGCGATACCTACGGAACCGTTAACGAGAAGGTTCGGGAAACGTGAAGGAAGAGCTACAGGCTCCATCTCACTCTCGTCGAAGTTAGGACGGAAGTCTACTGTATTCTTCTCGATGTCTCTCATCATCTCGAGAGCGATCTTCTCGAGACGGGACTCTGTATAACGGTAAGCAGCCGGCGGGTCTCCGTCGATGGAACCGAAGTTTCCGTGACCGTCTACGAGAGGATGTCTCAGTGAGAAGTCCTGTGCGAGACGTACGAGCGCGTCGTATACGGAAGCGTCGCCGTGCGGGTGGAAGTGACCCAAAACGTTACCTACTGTGGTAGCACATTTCTTATATGGTTTATCCGGAAGGATCTTGTCCGTGTACATGGAATAAAGGATCCTTCTGTGAACCGGCTTGAGACCGTCTCTGATATCAGGGAGAGCACGGTCGGAGATAACTGACATTGCGTAGTCGATGAAGGACTGCTTCATCTCCTTCTCAAGGTCAACCGGTATTATAGTGTTCTGTTCTGACTTAAATACTTCGTCTATTTCATTTTCCTGCTTCATTCTGTCTGCTTTGGATGAAGCTCTGTTGATATCGGCCATGTGTATCCTCCGATTGTTTTAGTCATACTCGAATATTATACCATTAAATCCTCGCGCGTGCGCGTATGAATCTTATTATTATTAAATAAAATTATCATTTTCGAAAATAATCGCAAACTATGGTATTCTTGAAACGGAACCTTGTTCTAATTCGTCTAAATATTGAGTTAGTTATGGAACATAAAGAAGACTTGTTTGTTATGCCTGATGTCGAAGAGCTCGTCAGATTATATGCTGATGATGTTCTTCGCGTATGTAATTTCTACCTCGGTAAGAGATGTCAGGCTGAAGACGCCTTCCAGGATGTCTTTATAAGGGTAATGAACAAGAAAGACTCGTTTGCAGGAAACTGTCCTGTGAAGTACTGGCTCCTTACGATAGCCAAAAATATCTGTAAGGACTACCTCAAGTCTTCATGGGCAACGAGAGTCGGAAGCTATGAACAGGCGAACGAAGAGACCGGAGAATCGGCTGAAAGTTCGTCACCGGGAGTGGCTTTTGATAACCAGCCTGTAGACGGCAGGGCTCAGGAAGACGAATACTTCGATTCCCTGGACCCGGAGGGTGAACTTTGGGACGCGATACAGGATCTGCCCGATCCCGCGAAGGAAGTGATCATGCTCCGTTATTACTATGATCTTGATAACGAAGCGATCGCAAAGTATCTCGGGATTACGGAAAGTACCGTAAGGAGCAGACTTTTCAGAGCGCGTAAGAAGCTCAGTAAATTTGACGTAGGGGGATGAGGATTTGAAACAGAATAATCATGATGAATTCGACAAGAAGATGGAATCCGTGATGAAGAAGAATCTCGGTTCTGTTCACGCGTCGCAGGATCTCATCAATAAGACTCTTCTGAAGATAAACGAAGAAAAGAACAAGCCTCAGCAGGAACAGAAAGAATCAAAGAAGAAGCCGTTCATCATTCCGATCGCATTTGTATCGGGACTTGCAGCTTTGCTTATCGCTCTTGTGGGCGTATCGGTAATGTTCTTCTCATTTAACAAGGCCAAGGACGGAACCAAGGGTCTTACAAAGAAGTCCGCAGTTGATACCGTAGGACAGGCTTTCTCGGAAGATGACGAAGAAAACATGAACGTAAAGAGCGTGGAAAAAGCTGAGTCTGTTATGGAGACGGCAGCCGACGGAGGAGATTCCGTTGAAGATGAGTCTGTCGACAGCGTTGCTGCATACGGAAACAAGAACCTCGGCGGAGATAAGGATTCCGTAGACGGTTACGCTGTGATCTCGTCATACTATACTGATGATCAGGTAACAGTAGGTAAGGTTGCTACCGATAGCAGCAACGATCAAGGTAACGCATACTATAACGGATATATGACAACGGATTATACATCTCCGTTCGACAGTCTGAATAACTACTATTACTCCATCCAGGATAAAGTCTGGGATTCCGAGATCACGCAGGGCAACATCAAGGATACCATCAAGAATCCTGACTTCCTTAATCCTGATAACAAGACAAATTCATAAGATGTGATCTATATCACTTAATGGGATCTTTCGAAGGCTTCCCCGCTTGTCTCGGATATGTAAGAGGCGTCGGGCGAAGCTTTCTTATTACTACGACTGCGCGGTCCATATCGGTTCCGGGCAAAACAAACTTCTCAACCTTCTCGACAGAGCCTCCGAGCTTGGCGATGGCTGCCTTTGACTCGTCCAGTTCTTCGTCAACGTGGCCTTTCATCGCGAGGAATATTCCGCCTACCTTAACGAACGGCAGACAGTATTCGCACAATACCGGCAATGCTGCAACTGCTCTTGCGGTTGCTATGTCGTACTTTTCCCTGTGGGTCTTGTTGTGGCCCGCGTCCTCCGCTCTGGAGTGGATGGTGCGCGCATCAGTAAGACCGATGGTCTTTATTACTTCATCAAGGAAACCGATCCTCTTTTGGAGGGAATCGAGAAGCGTGAGCTTAAGTTCGCTCATCTGGACTTTGACAGGGATGCCCGGGAAGCCCGCGCCTGTTCCGACGTCGATGATGGACAGCTCCTTCCTTCCCTGCTTTGCCTGCTCGTTTTCGATAAAAGGCACGAGAGTAAGAGAATCGATGAAGTGTCTCATGGCGATGCCGTTGTCATCCGTGATGTTCGTCAGGTTCATGACCTCGTTCCACTTTCGAAGAAGCTTGGCATATTCCTTGAAGGCCCATACCGCCTCTGCAGACAGCGGCACGCAGATCTGAGGAGCACTCTCTTCGAGGATCGGCGCGATGCCGTCTTCGGTGGTCTTAGACTCGCCGAGGACCGTCTTCTTCGGAAGTTCAGCCTTGAGCTTTGCTATGTCGGATTTTCTGATCCTGATCCTTTTTTCCGGATGTATCTTGTTATCTTCTGTCATTCTTCAATTCCTTCTTGCGGTCTTCTTTTTCGAAAAGCCTCGAGGTACACCATAAGGACTGCTATGTCCGCAGGCGACACGCCCGAGATCCTGGATGCCTGGCCCACATTCTCCGGCCTTATCTTATCAAGCTTCTGCCTTGCTTCGATACGCAGGCCCGAGATGGACGAGTAGTCGATCTCCTTAGGAAGGCGCTTGTTCTCCAGTTCCTTGAACTTCTCTATCTTCTCTTTCTCGAG
>CADCQX010000331.1 GCA_902803695.1 Oscillospiraceae bacterium | reverse complement strand
GCTGTGGTAGCCGTCCGCATTCATAAAAGGCATTGAATCAAATTCTTCCCTTTTAAGTTCACTCTTCAAAGAAAGCAACGAATCCATAAGATCATTTCTCAGCGTGAAAAGACATGTCTTTCCGTCTTCAAACGTGTCAGCCTTCTTGATCAGTGATTGCATTTTCTTATTCAGTTCAGACCATTCTTTATTCATTCAAATCCCCCCCTATTATTGCAGTAGATCTCCCAAGGTGTCTTCGAGCTCTACAGGCTGCCAATGTCCCTCGACACAGGTAACAGCACCGGTCGATCGGATCTTGTCGGCTAATTCGTTTGCCAGTGTCTTGTCCCTGGCTCCATTAGGGAATTGCGGACAAGTTGCATCTCCAACGAAAAGAGTCTTATCTTCGCATACATAAACAAGAGTTGAATCGTCAGTATGAGGCGCCTTCGTCTGTATAACCTTGACCGTGCATCCTCCGAGATCGATCGTCATGTCTCCATCGAAAACAATATCAGCGGGAACAACGATCACTTCTTTACCACCCTCATATTCCTTTCGGATACTGTTATAGATATTCAGGAACGATTCAGGACCATTTTCTTCTATCTTTTTCATACATTCCAAAAGATGCCCGTTCGTCGTTTTATTAGCCATAGTAATACCGTTTACGGCGTGCATAGCGAAAGTATGATCCCAGTGCCAGTGTGTAATTACAGTAAGCGAAGGAAGAGGCAAACCTTCCTTATCGAGAAGGTCATAAAACTCCCTGAGGTGTGCCTCCGAGTGTCCCGCATCGATTGCCAGGTTAAGCTTCTCCCCCTTGACATAGCCGAGGTTCGGGCGGTCTCTTTCTTCCTCGAAAGGCATATACCATATATGTTCGGAAAGTTTATTGAGTTTCATTTGTTATTTCTCCTTAGATGTATTTGGCGAATGGTACGAGACTGCTCACCTCGACATATCCGTTCTTCTTGTAGAAATTATAAGCGGGCACATCTCTGTCTGTGAGCAGGAAGATCTGCTTAAGGCCCATTTCCTTTATAGCCTTTTCGATCTGTGTTAGAAAAAAGGTACCTGCTCCACCACCCTGGCGGTCGGTTTTTATGCACAACTCATTGATTATATATTCCGTACCCGTATACCAGTGCTTTATATATCCCATCGAAAGCCCGATCAACTCACCCTCGTCGTAAAGGCCGTATGTCAACGAATAGCCCTGACCACAAAGATCTTCAATATAAAGATCAAGTTGCTTACTGTCCGACCAGTCATCGTTCCACGGCTCACCCGTGAAAACGCCTGTAAACAGCTCTTTTATGGCTTCTTTGTCATCTATTGAAAGTCGTTTCAATTCCATAAGATATCTCCTTTAATTCATAGTTTCAGGTTATAGCGATCCGCAATATAACTCAAATGCGAGTTTCATACTTTCTATGAATCGCTCATTTATATGCTTAATTGTCGGTATGTGAATGAACACAGCCCTTCCCGAATACTTTTTTAGCATATGCCAATAAGCATCATTGCAAAGATATGCAGTAGGCTCTTCAGAAACATATGAGTTAATCCCTGCCTTCTTCAGTGATTCAACTATTCCTTCCGGTTTAATAATTGAATCAATTACTTTCCCATTTTTCCTGGCACATTTTTCAATTCTCACCGTAGAAGTCAGACTCTTATCCACTCCAAACATTATGACACAGTCATAGTCTTCACTTATTGAATCTATATCCCTCTTAAGGCCAGCAAAAGAGTTAGTGAGAAGAATATTTTCGGAAGACAGTTTCTCAACCAACATTCGCGAAGAATTATTTATTCCCTTAAACCCAGTCAACAGGATCTTATTCATTTCATTCTCCATACTATGCTGCTATATATGCTTTATTATTTCACTCCCGATTCGAGTATTTCTATTCTCGGAGCATCACAGTCTATCTCCATCAGTGCACCTGTAGGAAGTATGGTCATAGGAGTTCTGTGAATGTAATCCACGTTTTCCAATATGACCAGATCCGGTCTATGTACTTCCTCGCATATAACCTTTAAGATCGTTTGGAGTTTCAACAACCTTTACATTGAAGATCTTTTCAAATCTCCTTTTACCCAGCTGATATCTGGGAAGCATATCTTCATCGCCGGCACGTCCACTTGAAATTGAGAGAAACGCTATTGTATCTCCCTCATTCAATCTTGATGGAATAATCAGATCCTTCATTTTGTTTCCTCCATGAATCTTGTTTAATTTCAGTTACTCCACGTACATGATCGTCTCAAGTTCATCGAATCCATAATGTCTGAATGAAATTCTGTAGTCAGGATGCATCTCGAGAACGAGGCTCGCTAGTGTAACAAAGTCTTCGAACTTATGGTAAACGGAAATTGCCATTCTCGGACGGTTTTCCATTATCAGTTTACGTGCACCGAGCAACGCTTCGTATTCCGCTCCTTCAATATCCATCTTGATAAAAGTAATCCTCTTACCCTCAAGCACATCATCCAGAGCTCTTGTCTCGATCTCCTCAACACCTTCGAAGTTCCTCTTCTCCGCCTCTTCTTTGCTGATGATACATGAAGTCTCAAAAGCATCCGCGGCAAAATATACCTTCTTATTGGCATCTGCTGTTCCAAAGGGATAAAGATCGCATTTTCCAAGAGGAGCGAGAAGCTCCTTGCATTTTTCATAATTCTTCGGATCAGCTTCAAAAGAATAAATATGATCAAAACCCTTTTGACCACACCAACCTACAAAGTTGTAACAGGTTGCTCCATCAAAACAGCCACAGTCAACAAAGACTTCATTCTCTTTCGCCTCGAAAAAATCGAAATACTGTCCCTGATTATTACGCCAGTCAAAAATACCCATGCGGATATTTTTCTCGTCTATTCCGATATCCTCTATAAGTCTCTTCCTGATCTCATCAGCTACAGGCTTCACCGGATATGAGACAACGATTGTCTTATCGCAATAAAAAGATATATTCTCACAAAGATCTTTCTCAGTAATTACCTTGATACCGGTTTCAGCATCAACAGGACCCTTGCTCTCATCCTGATCAACGAACGCATCGATCTTCACACCAAATCGTTTAAATCTTCCCGCGAGATAATGCCCTGCAACACCTGCGCCATAGATAACGCAGTGTGAACCCTTCTGAAGTTTCTCGACATACACCTGCATGTCACTATTCAGATTTCTGTACTTTGACTCTAGTCCTGTAATATATCCTACATCTCCAGTGGAAGCATACATTATTTTGGCTTCGAAGATCTTCTTTGATATCTCATCGTTAAGATGTGCATGTACATTTCTTGCCATCTCCAAAAAATCGGCGTTTATATTTCCGGCTTCTCTAAGAGCCTTTTGCTTATCAGCCGCCTCGTCAGAACCATATTCAATTCTCTTGTCAGAAACGCTCATTTCCTTATCCTCTATTTACGCACTAATTACCGTTAATCATCTGACTAACAATACATGAATTATAACATAACAAAAATACCGCCTGACCTTGCAGATCAAGCGGTATATTGGTGAATAATTCTATTTGAATATTACTTAGACATTCTCGAAAACAGCCACATCACAAGCCATTCTTCCCTCACACACCTGATATCTTACATTTTGGATTCCCAGTTCTTTGAAAAACTCCTTGTAAGTATCCTTGTCAAAGTATCTCTTAAATCCTGCACCGGCCTTATTGAAAACATCTGCTGCGACACTTTTCTCAAAATGTACGTAAGTCGGGATTATGATCAGTCCGCCGGGCTTGACCACTCTCCTAAGTTCATCAATAGCCTTCTTAGGATCATCCAGAAGATGGATCACATTAGCAGCGACAGCTTTATCAAACTGATCATCTTCATATTTCAGGCTCGTGATATCACCGCTTTCAATCTTCACATTATTATGTTTGCTGCACTTTTTCTTTGCCTTTTTGAGCATGCCTTCTGAAAAGTCTGTAGCTGTAAGTTCTTTTACGTTCGGTGCGATCTTTATGCTGAACATTCCGGTGCCACACGCACACTCTAACACCTTATCATTCTTATCCATCAGTGAAGCCACATAGTCAGTTGTTCTCGCGTTTGCCTTGCCGTTATAAATGTTTTCGATCAGGTCATAAACTCCTGCTATCTTACTCCAAAACATATCAAATCTCCTCTTTCGTTGTATGAACATCTGTTCATATGAATATCTATTCATATGTTATCACGAAAGATTTTTTTGTCAATACAATGGTTTACGCTTTTACTGTTTTTTCGAGATAGACAAATACGAGTTCATCTGTAATCTTCTTTTCTTTGAACTTCTTATATCCCATCTTCTCATAAAGCTTGATATTATCTATACTTCTCGTGCTCGTAAAGAGTTCTAATCGCTTATTCAGATAAAACCTTTCTATCTCGCGAAGCAGTTTCTTACCATAACCTTTTTTCTGATGGTCAGGATGTACCATCAGCTTACCGACATATACTGTAGATTCATCAGACTTAGAACGCACGGAACCGATGATCTTTCCGTTATCATCGATCATCTTCAAAACGATACCGTTTTCGAATTCATCATCGAGTTCAGATAATGTCTCCTTAAGCGGAGGTATATCTTGACTTCCAAACAGAGCAGCCTCGCTTTGATAAGCAAGGTACTGAAGTTCCAAGATTTCCGGCAGATCTTTCTTTTCGGCTCTTACAATATCAGGTCTTATATAATAAACAAGATTAAATCTGACATTATGATCTCTTATATCAAAGTTACCGTAACAACAACTGTCTATGCCGGCCATTTGAAAACCCTGACTTTTATAGAATGCAATTGCACGAACGTTACACGACTGAGTCTCCAGAATTATTGCACGGCGCCCGTCCTTTGACGCCTTCTCCTTGACGATATTCATCAGACGGGTTCCAATTCCTTGACGCTGAAGTTCATCACTCACCCATAACTCAGTTATCATAAGTCGATTGCTCCACTCTTCCGGACAACATTCGATACAAGCCAGAAGATTATTATCTTCAGATACGATGCCCCAAGCCTGTGCGCCTTCCCACCAATCTGCAAAAAGAAAGTCCGGGTAATCACAAGTATGCACTACAGGATCATCGTATTCCCTTTTTTCTATATCTATATGGAACGAATCAGCGCTTTCTTTGATCTGAACATCAAAATATCCTTCTGTCGTATAATTCATCAGTATAGGCTTATCTTTCCAATCATCCTTTGATAATGGTATGATCTCAAATTCCTTCATCATATACCTCGCTCGATAATTCTTACTTATTAAGATTACGCTTAACTTCATCCATCTCAGCGATCAGATCTTCCAGCGGACGATACTCACCGCCCCACCCTTCGAAAACATGCATTCCTTCATCTTCCAGAACAGACTCAGTTATAGTCATGTCGATACCTAATTTCTTCAGTAAACCCTCACGATCCAATTCCTCATAATCGAAAGGACACAACTTGCTAAACTCCTTATATGAAACTCCGCAAACAACCCTGTGAACACCAAGAGAAGCAATAGCACTCAGGCATCTTTCACACGGAGCACAGCTCGTGTAAAAATCAGATTCTGCTAACACATCGTCAGAGTATTTATTCGCACATTTATGTACAAGATTAAATTCGGCATGTCCGAAGATCTTTCGTTTAAAATCAGCTGTATTTTCCGCTTCCTCTAAAATCTCTCCGTTGTGTACCAGAACTGCTCCAAATGTATCGTAACCTTTCTTTCCTGCGCTAATAGCCAGTTCATAACACTTTTTCATGTATTCTTCGTTACTCATTCTATCCTCCAACTTGCAATCCTACAGTGATTTCTGCATTACTACAGCATCTTTATACATCCCATTTACGTAGAAATATTCTTTGTATATTCCTATATCAACAAATCCCATCTTATGGTACAAATGAATACCCCTTATATTATCAGAGATTACCTCCAGTTCAATAATCCTAATATTCATCTTCTTTGCTTGCTCGAAAATGCTTTTTATCATCTCAGTTCCTATTCCCTGATTCCAGTAATCTTTCCTTACCGAAATCGAGAATTTTGCCCTATGATGGATTCTTGCCGGATAATATCCATCTAATTCTGCTCTCGCAATAATCTGTTCGTTTTCAAGGGCAATCAAAACAATACTGTTCTCCGAATCATGACTCATAGCCAGTTTTCGTTTTACGCCTTCAATCGGAACAGTAAACCCGTTTTCTCCATGTAACAAATTATCAGATTCTCCACCAACTTGATTAAGATATATAATCATTTTCTCTGCATCATCTGAAACAGCCTCTCTTATTTCATATGTATTATTCATTTTATTCCTTAACCACCTTTTATCATTTCTGTTTAATCTTGATACCAAGAATCCGAGAATTGTCTTTGAACAACTGTATCAACTCTTCTCCAGTTACAACAATCTCCAATAGCCAGGGATGCCCCATCAGTCCATACTTCCACTCGTTATCGATGAAGAAATGGTAATCACCATTTGGATAATAACTCGGGAAATACACATTGCATTGCCGTTGCTCATCCGAGTATTCAAAACCCAAGGGGATCTCTTCCCGGGGATCGAAATTAAAGCAGTCATGCTGCCAATCCAATGCATAAATCCCGTTCAAATCCAGTACTTTAAAGAAAGAATTTACTAATCTTTCCTGTTCTTCATTCCAACAGATTTCAGGAAGGATAAATGTCTCAAATGGTATCGACGGGGCAACCCATCTATATGAATCATTTGAATATTTCGGACAAAAATTATATTCCACATATATCCTGTCCCATATAACGGAATCATCTTGCAACAACCGCATATTCGCACCTATACCCAGCTTATTCTTCTCATTAACACCTGAATTATATCATAACAAAAACCGCCTGACCTTGTCAGATCAAGCGGTATCTTGTAATCTGCACTTATTGCAAAACTATCTTCGTATGTGCATAGCTTTCTACATTCTTATCATGCGTAACAACGAGTATAGTTTTACCTTTGGTATTTAGATCTTTCAACACAGACAATACGAAATCCCTGTTTCCGGCATCAAGACTTCCTGTAGGTTCATCTGCAAGAATAAGTTGCGGGTCTTTTAATATAACTTTGGCCAAAGCAACACGTTGTTGCTCACCACCCGAGAGAGTAAATACCTTCCTTTTCTCGAATCTTGGAATACCGAGCTTTTCCAAAGTCTCTGAAATCTTAACCTTCTTCTCATTTGAAGAATAATCACCATATTCCATCGCGATCATGAGATTACTCTCAACAGTCTCATTTTCCATCAAGCCGTAATTCTGGAAAAGATAAGACAACTCCGTACGTCGCATTTCCCTGGCTTCGCGGGAATTGAACTTGGCATTTTTCACACCACAGAGAGTAACAGTTCCTGAATCAGGTCTCTCAAGAAGACCGATGATATTAAGTAACGTGGTCTTGCCTTTTCCGCTTGCTCCCATGATGGAAACAAACTCACCTTCCTGAACCTCAAGATT
>CADCQX010000330.1 GCA_902803695.1 Oscillospiraceae bacterium | reverse complement strand
GTATTTGGCTCCTACAAGAAGTATCTGCGGATCATCCGTGAACAGCTGGATGAAGAAAGAAGGGAATATCCAGACAAGCGCCCATGCAACCAGCGTATATAAGACACCCATGATAGTGTTGACTCTTATTGCTTTGCATACACGGTCATATTTCTTAGCGCCGTAGTTAAAGCCCAGGACCGGCTGACATCCGGATGTTATTCCGCTTACTACAAGGCCCAATATGGATCTTACGGAATTAATGACAGTCATTATCGTCACGTAATCGTCTCCGCCGTAATAAGCCAGAGACTTATTACACACGAGCTGGATAATGCAGTTTGTGGCTTCCATTATAAAGTTGGTAATACCTACCGATACGATATGCAAAGCAGTCTTAACGGAGAAAACAAATCCTTTGAAGGACAGTTTTATCTCGCTGCCTTTTACCACGAAGAAAATCATTACCCACACAAAAGACACTATCTGGGAGATAACGGTCGCTATTGCAGCACCTTTGATTCCGAGTCCCAAGTAGTAGATCAATAGCGGATCTAACACTACATTTACAGCTGCACCCGAAAGAGTCGTGATCATCGCTGTTCCGGGACGTCCCTGAGCGGAGATATAGAAATTCATTCCCGAACCGATCATAAGGAAAGGTGTGCCCAGAAGATATATCTTAAGATATTCCTTTGCGTAGAAGAAAGTTGTATCACTTGCTCCGAGTGCATATATGAGCGGCTTCATAGTCAGGTAAGAAACTATCGTTATGATAAAAGAGGAGCCCAAAAGAAGGATGAATGAATGTCTCATAATATCAGTAGCCCTGTCGTTTTTACCTTCACCCTTTGAGATGGAAAATAATGGGGTTCCTCCTAGACCGAAAAGGAGAGTAAAAGCCATGATAAGCGATATCAACGGAAAGCAGATGCCGAGGCCTGTGAGCGAATTCTTACCGGTTTCAGGTATATGTCCTATAAAGACTCTGTCAACAATGTTGTACAATAACTGGGCAAGTTGGGCAATTATAAGCGGAACAGCTTGCTTGAGAATGATAAGTGTAATATTTCCTTCGCCAAAATTATTCTTCCTCATGAGAAAAGTATATCATTTGGGCATTACCTTGGGATTATGATAAAATATATAAGATTTTTTGTTGAGTGAGGGTATGATTTATGCTTAGAGAAAAAACAGTAGCCAATGTTTTAAGGCCTATCTTTACTGTATTGATGGTCTTTCTTTTTATGTATGGCACATACGCAGCCAGCGTTTACTTTACGATCCTGACGCCATCCTTCTGGAGCGAGCGTATCTTTGACAAAAATATAAGAGAAGAATTCCGTGAAATGGTCATGGAGAGTGAGAGTCTGAAAGATAATCGTTATGCCGATGATCTTGAGGATATGTCCGATACTCTTGTTAATTTCATGTTGGATGAGATATTCGAGGGTGTTTTCGAGCAGGATTATGAAGTGGATTATGATGAATTCGAAGAGGTATTTGAAGATGAGATCCAGCCTGTTCTTGAGAAACACGGAGCCAGCAAGGCTGAAATCAAGGAATCCAAGAATGATCTTTACGATTCTCTCAATAAGTCATTGAATGAGGAACTGTTCCCCCAGATCGAAGAAACACTTGGAAAAAGCCTTTATAGTTCCAGATTAACGATGTTCATAGAGACTGTTGTTAGTTTTGGTCTTATTATCGTGTTTACAGTTATTCTTATCCTGATCCATAAGAATAAGTTCAAGCCTTTGAGAAACCTCGGAATCGCTATGACTATCGGTCAGGGTGTGGTCGCTTTGGGATGTTTCCTTATCTATGGCCTGTTTACATTGGCTATGAGAGAAGTGGTCAAGGAGCAAAATACTGAAGAGATCGTAGTCGATCTTTTCAATAATATACTTGGAGCCTTCCTGACTGTCACCCTTATCGTTGGAGCCACTTTTGTTCTTGGTATTGTATTGATAATTGTATTCGGTATCCTTACGGGAAAGAAGAATAAAGCTTATGCGAAGGCTAATCCTCCGGCAGAGCAGACTTCTGTTCCTTCATCGCAGTATTACAATGATTATGCTCAGAATATTGCTAATCAGCCCTTGCAGAATAACTATCAGCAATACGGACAGCAGTATGCTCAGCCGATGCAGCCGCAGTATGGACAGCAGTACGCTCAGCCGATGCAGCAACAGTACACACCTCAATATTCTCAGCAACCGCAAATGCAGCAGCCACAGTACTCTCAGCCTGTACAGCAGACATATACTCCGCCTGTTGAACCTGTAGTCAGCGAGCAGATGCCTGTTCAGGATCCGACATTGTCAGATGATCTTAATGCAACAACATACGGTGAAGAATCGTCAATTAATGAAACCACTTCCGGTTCAAAGATCATGGACTGGGATGACGAAATTAAATGAGGTTAATATGGGAAATGAGAAAATGATCAGACATCTTGCGGCCTCTTTGACCGCAGCGGTGTTGGTCTTGCTCGTATTTGCGGGAGCAGGACTTAAGGCTGATGAGACACAGCAGCCTGAAGAGACTACCGAGACTTCGGCAGTTACTGCAAATGAACTTCTGGATAACGATGAAGAAGAATTGAATAATCCGGAGATTTCTTACATTAATGACCCTGAAGACGGTAACAAGGAAGAGGGTCAGAATGATCAGAATGATCAAAAGGATCAAAATGATCAAACTACCACGGATGAGACAACGGATAATACTGATTCTACAGATCCTTCCGGTTCAACTGTCACACCTGAACCAACTGAGGATCCTGAGGCAACAGTAACACCTGATCCTACCGATGTTCCTGAACCTACTGAGAACCCAAACAAAGAGAGGGAAGACCAGGTAAGAGGTTTTGTTGAAAGACTTTATACCTATTGTCTGGGCAGAGGATCTGATGTTGATGGTATCGATTTCTGGACAAACGAATTGATGCAGGGTCATTCAACAGGTGCTGAGGTTGCATCTTTGTTTGTATTCAGTCCTGAATACGAGTCTTTTGGTACCTCCAATGATGAGTATCTTACAATGCTCTATAAGGCTTTCTTCGGACGTGAGCCTGATCAGGACGGGTTCAATTACTGGAAGTTCCAGATCGATAACAGCGGATGCTCGCGTAAGCGTATTTTCCAGGATTTTGTAAATTCAACTGAGTTCAATAATATCTGTGAAGAGTACGATATCATCAGGGGTGAATATAAGACTAATGATCCGAATGATTCCTTAGCTGAGAATGCTTTGTTTTCTCCATCGGATATTGATGTATACAATTTTGTAGAGCGCCTATACGACAAGTGTCTCGGACGTCAGTCTGATTCTGAGGGAATAAAGTTCTGGACAAGGATCCTTATCGACAAGAAACAGTCCGGTGCTGAAGTTGCATACGAATTCGTTTTCAGTAAGGAATATACGGAGAAGGAAACCACTGACGAGGAATTCCTTACGATGCTCTACTATACATTCTTCAACAGAGAGCCTGATGAGGAAGGATTTAACTTCTGGATGGATTATCTGAAGAATACTATGAAGACCAGAAAGTGGATCTTCGAGAACTTCGTTAACTCCAGAGAATATAAAGAGATCTGTGAGAAGTACGGAATTGACAGAGGCGCATATTATTCTGATGTCCCTTGTGATCAGTATACGGATGTAGCGATCTTTGTTACGAGACTTTATACGGAAGTTCTTAAGCGTGAGCCTGAGCAGGAAGGTCTAGATTATTGGACCTTGAGTATCGGTGGTTTTGAGGTTACTCCTATGCAGGCATCTAACTGCTTCTTTGAATCAAAGGAGTTTATCGATAAGAATTACAGCAATGAGGACTATGTCTCTATCCTTTATGATACATGTATGGGAAGACCTGCAGATGAGGAAGGTAAGGCTTTCTGGGTAGGAAAGATAGAAGACGGTTCCATGACCAAGATCGAGGTAAGACAGGACTTTTTTAACAGTCCTGAGTTCGCGAAGATCATGGCTGACAGCGGAATCGTAGAAAAACCTATCGTAACCGTAGCTAAGAGCCAGGTCGGACAGCAGGGCGGTAAACCATACTATACCTGGTATGGATATAACTACAGGATCGAGTGGTGCGCTACCTTCGTAAGCTGGTGTGCCGATCAGTGCGGATATATCGATTCCGGAAAAGTCCCGAAGTATAAATGGTGTATGGATGCCAAGGATTGGTTCACCGAAAAGGGTGAATGGGTCAGCAGCAATAAATACAGACCTAAGAGCGGAGATATTATCTTCTTCGACTGGAACAGTGACGGTGTAATCGACCATACAGGTATCGTTGTAGGTACTGATGCTAATGGCTATATCCATACCGTTGAGGGTAACAAAGATGATGCTGTCAGGAATGACAGAGTTGTCAAAGTAGGCGATAAGACAATTTGCGGATACGGTATTCCAAAATATTGATTTTTGAACTTATGTGATATAAAATATCACGGTCATCGGGGTGTGGCTCAGGTGGTAGAGTGCTTGCTTCGGGAGCAAGAGGCCGCGAGTTCGAGTCTCGC
>CADCQX010000329.1 GCA_902803695.1 Oscillospiraceae bacterium | reverse complement strand
GTTGATGTAGTTGGAGAAGTATGGTGTACCGTACTTTGCCGTCATCTCGAAAAGGAGTTTGTTGTTCTCTGAATCAGACCAGTCGAAATCTCTTGTAATGGAATATGTAGGGATCGGATACTGGAATCCGCGGCCGTTAGCATCACCTTCGATCATGATCTCGATGAAAGCCTTGTTGACCATATCCATTTCCTTCTGGCAATCGCCATAGGTGAAATCCATCTCCTTGCCGCCGATGAGAGCGGGAAGGTTTTTAAGGTCGTTTGGAACAACCCAGTCGAGAGTGATGTTTGAAAACGGTGCCTGAGTTCCCCAACGGCTTGGAGTGTTTACACCGTAGATAAAGGACTCAACTGCCTTCTTAACCTGCTCATATGTAAGATTGTCAGCCTTAACAAAAGCTGCGAGGTATGTATCAAAAGAGGAGAATGCCTGTGCGCCTGCCCACTCGTTCTGCATGATACCGAGGAAGTTGACCATCTGGTTGCAGAGAGTAGCAAGGTGTGACGGAGGTGAAGATGTGATCTTACCTGTAATACCGCCAAGTCCCTGAGTAATAAGCTGCTTCAAAGACCAACCTGCACAGTAACCTGTAAGCATGGAAAGGTCATGGATATGCATATCTGCGTTTCTATGAGCATCTGCGATCTCCTGATCGTAGATCTCTGACAGCCAGTAGTTAGCTGTGATAGCACCGGAGTTGCTCAGGATGAGACCACCAACGGAATAAGTAACTGTAGAGTTCTCCTTAACACGCCAGTCATCGATCTTAACATAGCTGTCAACGAGTTCCTTATAGTTCAAAGCCGCGGACTTCATCGCACGGATCTTCTCACGATTCTTTCTATAGAGGATATAAGCCTTAGCTACTTCCTCATAACCGGTTCTCTGAAGAACGGACTCAACACTGTCCTGGATCTCCTCAACCGTGATCTTGTTATCCTTGATCTTTCCTGCATAATCTGCAGTTACCTTCAAAGCCAAAAGATCGATAACGTCGTCGTTATACTCTACCTTTACTGCTTCAAACGCTTTCTTGATGGCTTCTGAGATCTTAGAGATATTAAAATCTACTATCTTCTCATCTCTTTTTACAACCTGATACATAAAACCCTCCAACTTTATAATATTTCGCCGCCACGTATCTGCGCATTCGGAACCTTTTTCCTGACGATCTCCAAAAGCTTCATGAGCTTCTCCTCACTCGTCGCATGAAACTTGTTCTCTTCGATGAGTTCCCCCGAATCCTCAAACCTCTGAAGGAAGTATCTGTCTGCTCCTTCAATAAGCTCTCCGATCTTCTCGAACGATTCCTCGTCGTGCAATTCATCGATCACCGTTGTTCTGAATTCATAGGGCGTTCCGGACTCCCTTATGATCCTGATGCTTCTTTGAAGTTTGTCGACCGGTGGCTCAATTAGGCCGCACACACGATCGTAACCTTCAAGATAATTCTTGATGTCCATTGCCACATAATCTGCAAGTCCTTCATCCAGTATCTCCTTGAGACGGTCCGGGAATGACCCGTTGGTATCAAGTTTTACCAGATAACCCATCGCCCGAATCTTCTTGATGAATTCCTTGATGTCGGCATGGATCAAAGGCTCACCGCCTGTTATCGCTACGCCGTCAAGAAGACCTTTGCGCTTCTCCAAGAACTTGAAGAACTCTTCCTCCTCTACAGTCCCCTCTTCATGAACCTTACCCGGTAACACCAGTGAAGAGTTGTGGCAATAAGGACATCTGAAGTTGCATCCTAACGTAAACACGGTACAAGCAACATGTTCGGGGAAATCCAGAAGCGTAAGTTTCTGTAGTCCACCCAGCTTCATACTGATTTTTGCCCCCTTAGTTTCTTCTTTAAGCCTAATCATTGTAACTATATATAGTGGTTAAGTCAACCTCACGCCACTATATTTAGTGTTTTTCGCTTTTTGCTTGCATACTACTCGCGAAACGTTTTTCTCGGGTCTCAAGGCACGTTTTTTGGGCACATTTTCACAATTTTCATTTATTTTTTAGGTTTACGCAGACTAACTTTCGAATATTACAAAAATATTACAAAACACAATATATAGTTTTTGCCCTCCTATATATAGTGCCTGTTGTTTTCGAAAAAGACTACTGTGATATACTGTCCTACGGAAGAAAACGGAGGATAAGAAATGAGCAACAAAAACAATAAGATCATTTTTTCAAAGGAAACGATCATCATAATTCTGGGCCTCATCCTGGAGATCGCGACTAATTTTATTAAGATAAATAATAACTATATAAGAAACGGCCTGATCATCGCGGGTGTCTCTCTCATTTTCCTGGGCATGATCCTGGTCCGTAAGAACAATCCCTTTGCCTCCCGCAAAGATCAGAAGCTCGCGCAGAAGATCGGCTTTGACTTCAGTGGCCAATTCAGCGAATACAGAAAAGTATCAGACGTCATCAACTACTCGACCTGGCGCCAAAAACTCCTGGACACTTACAACACCTACGATGATGCCGGCAAAAAGAAATCCATAAGTCGGGACATCTGCTACTACCTTAAGGAGAGCCGTCGCAAGGCCGACGAGAAGGTCGATATTGTAAAGACCATCCTTATCCCCGCGGAATTCGGCATCATCGCCTCCATCTACGAGCTGGACATCAACCATCTGTCGGGCGAGATAAAATTCGTGGTGGTCATGATCCTGTCGGCCGCTCTCTGCCTCCTGTGCTCCGTTGAGATAACCTCAGGCAACAAGGTAATAAGGTTCATCGATGACTTCTGCGAAGTCCTTCATATACCTCTCGAAAACAGTTGAAAAAGTGCAGTCATTACTCCCTATCATTAGGGACATAATACTGGATTTTAAACGAAAATCCATTCGAAAATCCCTGTCGTTAGGGACCCGGCACTGGATTTTAGGCTGAAATCCCTTAGAAAATCCCAATGGATAGGGAGTTTTTGCTGGATTTTAAGTGAAAAAACAGTGTTCAAGTCCCTGGGAACAGGGACATTTTACTGGATTTAGAAGGTACAAAAAAAGCTGCCTCCGGATCGAGACAGCTTTCATTGTTTTCGAGAAAAAAGATTATCTGTGATAAAGCTTTGATGTCTGGTACTTAGGCTCGCATGTGAGGTTGACGCCCAGCTTCTTGAAGACGTTGACGTCGACGGAGCTCAGGAGTACGGAAGAATGAACTTCGCAGTGACGGAGCTTGCCGAGCTGCTCCATTGCCTTCTTGGCATTCTCGTCAGTTACGGCAGAGATGCAAAGAGCAATGAGGATCTCATCGATATGGAGGTGTGGGTTGTGGCCTCCGAGTGACTCAGTCTTAAGGTTCATTACAGGAACGATGACTTCCTCAGGGATGAGGTCGACTTCCTTCGGGATGCCTGCGAGGACCTTCAAAGCATTAAGGAGCATAGCAGAAGATGCACCGAGAAGAGAAGTTGTCTTACCTGTTACGATACGGCCGTCAGGAAGCTCGATCGCTGCTGCAGGCTCGTTGTTTGTCTCTTCAGAACGCTTGCAGGCTGCTTCGATTACCGGACGGTTTGCCATGCTGATACCTGCCTGCTCCATGAGAAGCTCGATCTTCATGGTCTCGGACTCGTCACCTTCGCCCTTCACTTTCTTACAAGCTGCTTCGAAATAACGGCGGATGATCTCGTTTTTAGATGCTTCCCAGACTGCTTCCTTATCGAAGATGCAGTTACCTGCCATGTTAACGCCCATGTCCGTTGGTGACTTGTATGGGCACTCGCCGAGCATCTGCTCAAGGCATGCACGTACTACCGGGAAGATCTCGACATCACGGTTGTAGTTAACTGTTGTCTCACCGTAAGCCTCGAGATGGAACGGGTCGATCATGTTAACGTCCTTCAAGTCTGCTGTTGCAGCTTCGTATGCGAGGTTAACCGGATCCTTAAGTGCGAGGTTCCAGATCGGGAATGTCTCGAACTTAGCGTAGCCGGCCTTTACGCCGCGCTTGTGCTCATGGTAGAGCTGGGAAAGGCATGTAGCCATCTTTCCTGAACCTGGACCCGGAGCCGTTACGACTACGAGCTTAC
>CADCQX010000328.1 GCA_902803695.1 Oscillospiraceae bacterium | reverse complement strand
ATAAAGAAATAGCATTGTTGTTAGGCATTGAGGCACACTCGTCCTCATCTCAGCTTACTCGAGCAAAGAAGATGCTCCGAATGATGATGCATCGCTATTGGGCTCTACTATTACTACTCATCATTCCCATCTCAATAATTTTTATCAAAAAGGATAAACCATCGGGGGTGATTGAAAAACCTGTTGTGTCAGAGCGACAAGAGACTCCTGACAATCATACAAAAGAGGATCAGCACATATTTGTAAGTCATACTGTTCCCAATGTCGTTGACTCTTCACTGACAATCATTACCGACCAAGCAATAAGTGTGCTCTTAAGTGATACTTTGAATACTGTATTACCAAAGCAAACCGTTATAGATACGATTAGAAATGAGAAACGGGCAGGAACAGAACAAGATATCCATGAGTCAAAACGTCCCCGGTATAACCTTGCCTACAAACAGGCGGATAAGTCCCGGAGTAAAAATACATGGCATGTGGCTCTTTCTTACGCGGGATTTGCACCTGCCAGTAGAACAACTACTGCTAATTATATGACAATGCCAGCTGTATCCGGTGTTACTACACGCGCCACAACAATTTACAACTGGGGAGATTATATGAATTATGTCGTAGAGAATGCTTCAAACTTGGACCCTATCTCTGCACAAAACATGAAACGAGTGGCTATCATCAACTCCAACCATCCATCTGAGCCGCTCATCGAATCAAAGCATCATGAGATCCCGTTGACTCTTCAACTCTCATTGAGCAGGGAATTAAGTAGTAATTGGAGCCTCTCCACGGGACTTAGTTATACGCGTATGAAATCATCTTTTGAAGTAGGGAACGATAATACGCTGATCCATCGTGACCAGCAACTACATTATCTTGGTATTCCGTTAAGAATGAACTATAACATAATTAATGGCGATCACCAGATGCTGTACACATCCGGTGGCGTACAACTTGACGTTCCTATAAAAGGCAGCTTAACCACACAGTATCATTATGGTAGTTCGTATACAACGACGTGTGATTCACCTATGATTAACACTCGAATTCATGCGCCTTTACAGTTGTCAATAGGGCTTGGGGCAGGAATACAATATGAAATAATACCGCGAGTTAATCTCTTCATAGAAGCGGATATAAACTATAATATCCCTATGGGAACGAGTATTGAGAGTTATCGTACGGATCATCCAGTAGAAATCTTACTGCCCGTTGGTGTCAGATTTAAGTGGTAGACATGCAGTCTATTAGTTCATAGGCGGACATATATAACAGAACTAATACCTACCTATAAATGAGAAAGATTATTATCATTTGCGTTTGTGCTTTGGCTAGTTTTATTATGTTTTATGCATGTGATACTAACGCCAAGGACGCAACAGAGTCAAAAAAAGAGTCATATGAGCTATATGCTTGTGGCCTCAATCCCATTGAAACGCGGTCTGCACCAAAAACAATTAGCTATCTATTCTCTGGGGATGACATCCTCTGGTTTGATACGAATAGTCGTGAGATTAAGTTTAAGGAAATGGTTGAACCTCTAAACAAGCGTCTGCAGCCTTTTCAGGAAATAGAATTCTATCTGGGAGACAAAACTTTGTTTGTGGTCAGTAGTTTTGTCGTTCCTTGGGACAGTCGTGTTTTCGACAACTTAGTACTGTGTTATGGTTGTCAGAATCCGTTTGAGGTAAATGAAAACTATTATCTCTACGACTGTTATCCTTATCAGTTCTCCGATTCTGAACAGGTAAAAGCCAATCGAAAAAAGAATGCTGACTCGTGGGACTTGTTTATTAAATACCTGGAAAGTAAGAATAAATTGAAGAAATAGGCTTCTATTCTATGCAGTCATTTGTTGCAGATTCAGACTTATTAAATAGAATCTGCAACTTTTATTATGTACTCATTTATTGATTATGTCCGCAATGGATTCCTGTATTTGAACAATTTAGAAAGACCACGTCATAAGATTCTAAATCAATTGATGATTTACGCAACAACTGCATGTCAGTCAAGATGCAAACACTGCAATATATGGCAGAAAGGGGTTGAATATCTCTCACTCAACGACATCAAGCGAATAATGCAGAGTCATTGTATTTCAAAGCGAACAACCGTAGGCTTGGAAGGCGGTGAGTTTGTTTTACACCCGCAAGCAGCAGAAATCATGGCGTGGTTTCGCAAGCATCACCCTAATTATACACTATTAACAAATGCTTTAGCCTCTAACCGAGTCATAAAAGCTGTACGTAACTATCATCCACGACACCTATATGTCTCTCTTGATGGCGACCGCGAGACTTACCTGCGAATGCGGGGTTGCGACGGATACGACCGGGTAATCCAAGTTGTGGAGGAACTAAAAGACGAAGTACCGTTGTCTTTCATGTTCTGTCTCTCTCCTTGGAATAACTTCGATGATATGACATATGTCATCGACCTGGCCAAGCGGTATAGTGTGGATGTACGCGTTGGAATTTATGGAACGATGGCCTTTTTCGACACAACAAGCGATCTGTTATCCGCATCTGAGTTCATCAATCATTTTCCACCGAGTATCCATGAAACACAGGAGAATTTCGACTTTGTAGCTCTTTATGATCAATGGCGTAACGGGCATCTTTGTCTTCGATGCCAGAGCATAATGAGCAGTCTCGTTATCCATAGCAACGGTGATGTTCCACTTTGTCAGAACCTCGATGTGATACTCGGTAACATTCACCATAAATCACTTGATGAGATTTTCAATGGAACAGAGTCTATAGAAACCCAATGCCACTATTCTAAACATTGTAACGGTTGTTGGATAAATTTCCATCGCAAATACGACATCATTCTCCTTCGTAGCATGGAACGTCTATTTCCCAAATGGCTCATCGAACGTTATTACGGTCATTATCAATGGACCTCTAATTCTCAACAAACATATAGACAGTATCTTAAACATCTGCAACAATGATTCAAGACTTTATACGACGCTATAAATGCATTCGGACAGAGCGCTTCCTCCGCCAAACGATCCAGAATAATTATGCTTTCGTTGGTATGGGCGGGCATTCCCTAATTAACCTCTATCCCATACTATTCTACCTCGGCATCCCACTGAAACGAATCTGTATCACATCTGAGCGGAAGTCTCGTATGATAGAACAAAAGTATTCATCAATAAAAGCAACAACATCACTAGACGAGATTCTTAATGATGATACCATAAAAGGAGTTTTCGTTTCTACTTCACCCGCCACACATTATTCTATTGCTTCTAAAGTGCTGATAAGTGGTAAGTCGCTATTCGTCGAGAAGCCTCCATGTCAGACGCTTGGAGAATTCGACTCTCTCATTAAACTACAACAACTTCATGGATCTCCTGTTGCTATGATTGGTCTCCAAAAGCGATATGCTCCAGCAGTTCAAATATTGCAAAAGCGATTACGCAAAGAGCGACTTGTTAGTTATGATCTTCATTATCTTACAGGAAAATACCCGGAAGGTGACTCTTTGCTTGATTTATATATCCACCCCCTCGACCTTGTAGTATTCCTGTTCGGGAATCCTAAAATCATCGCCTTTGAACAAATTGCCAAAGGATCTTATATTCTAATGCTCCGACATCCTCACATAACCGGTACCCTTGAACTCTCCACGGCTTATTCTTGGGCCTCTGCAGAAGAATCCCTCAAAGTCTGCACCGACTCTGGGATATATCGCCTGTCACAAATGGACTCGCTAACTTTTCGTCCCAAAAAAGATGCAGTCTTAGGGGTTCCTATAGAAAAACTTCGTCCAAATGTAATGCCCGTTGAATACTTATATGACCGCAATAGTTTCAATCCAACACTAATCAACAATCAGGTTTATTCACAGGGATTCTTTAATGAAATAATGACATTCGTAAACGCTGTTGAAGAGAATAAGCATGCTATGCCCCTAATAGCAAACACTATAAGGGATACTTATGCTTTACTTGAAGAGTTATTAAAGAAATGATGGTGCAATTGGTATTCCGTTTTTGCCGTTAACTCCGCCCATGCATAATCCTTCACGAGTGTGTTATTGAATAATGCGACCTGTTTCTCCT
>CADCQX010000327.1 GCA_902803695.1 Oscillospiraceae bacterium | reverse complement strand
GGAAGTGTTCAGTGACATACAGCCTGGCGACGGAGTCGTGCTCCTTAAGACCAGATTCAAGATCAAGATACTGGCGGATCCGAGCAGACAGGGTGTCATGGACGTAAGCAAGATAAAATCAGGCGTCAGGTAAGACCATGAGAACTATCAATATTGAAATCGGAATGCCAAATTCAGAGGACGCGATGAACACGCTAAATAACCGGATATATTCCGAGCGGGCTTCGCGTGCGCGCTGTGTGAAGATAATCCACGGCTACGGCTCCACGGGAAAGGGCGGCATCCTGAAAAAAGCCTGCCGTCAAAAACTCATGGGATACAGAAGAAGCGGCATTATCAAGGCGTATTGTCCGGGCGAGAACTTCGGACCGTTCTCGGAAGAAGGAAGAAAACTCGTGGAGCTTTGTCCGGAACTCAAAAACGATCTTGATTGGGGTCGAGAGAATCCGGGCGTGACGATAGTCTTATTCAGATAATATGATCGTCAGTTTTCAAGCATACTGTTACTGCATTTTTATGGCACAGTAAAGGGCTGCCACTATAAGTTGAGGCAGCCCTATAATATACACTAGTTACGATAGTCAGTTCAGGATCGGCGTGTTTCCGAACGGATTGCTGATATCAACAGGATCTTCCAACTCGAGCACTACGACCTCTGGTGGTATATATTCTTTCAATTCATCCATAAATAATCCCCCCTTCTGTTAATCAGACATAACGTAATTCTTGTACCTTACACAATAGTTGAAATACTGATAAAGATACCACAAAAGATTATCCAGCTTTGCATCTTTTCCCATTTCACCGGAGAAGTGCCTGTACAGATACGTGCAGGCGCTGTATCTGAATGAGAAATCCTCGACAAATTGTCCGTCTTCGTAATATCCCACGCTCAGTGTGTGAGTCTCGTCAAACTCAAAGACATTGACACGTTGCTTTATGCTGAAATATCCTTTATTGACATTGTAAGAAATGTCAACCGATTTACCATCGATCAAGACAACAATCTGCTTCATATTCGTAACTGAAGCACCAGGCAGGAAGTAATAGTTGATATACGGTGCTTCGCGAAGGCTGAAGCTTGCTCCGTAGAAGCTGGCAAGATCTGATGATTTGACATCTTCTGCAAATTTGTAGTCCTGGAATTCGTCCGCCGACATATAATCCAGATCATACTCGGCATACTCGGTGTAATTCAGATCATTAGCGTTGACATTGAAATATTCCTGAGCGGCTGTACCATAATTTATGATACGTTCTGCCAGAGCGATGGTATTTGATCCGTAGTTATAATTTGTGGTAACAGCTTCAAGATAGGAGATAACATCGAAACTTCCTTCAAGTATCTTTGTACCACCGTTATAGATCTCATAGCTAATAGGTTCAGTCAGAAATGCCGGATCACTCTCGACAGTAAAGTAGACAAGATCAGGGTATTTCGGATCCTTGGCTGCTTTACGTCCTGTGATCTTAACACTCGTATTTTTGCTCGCGAAGTTCTTTGTGGTGTAATCCATCCGCAGATCGTTTATATCGTATTCTCCGCTGATACATACAAAGACCTTAGTTGCGATCCTGCCCTCGTCAAGGGTTGCCATGAGACCCTTGACCGAAGTCTCGCGGTCAGTGATAACAAATGCTCCTGATGAGTCGCGGAATATCATAAGGTTTGGATCATCAAGCGTGATACCGCTCACATCCTTGAGTTCAGGGCGGTACATGTTGCCCGTAACGGGATAGATTATCGTCTTCGGCGGGTAATCCGGATTATAGGATATTCCTATATATGTTTCCTCAGAGCAGTAGGCATATTCGAACTTGATGGCATTGACGGAGCTCGACTCCTCATTACATCTGGAACAGTCGAGATAGACGTTATTTTCTTCGCCATACTTTCCGTAGTTTCCCAATATCTCATTGTACGAATCAGTAATGGATATAGCGGGATAGAAGTCCTGTCCGTCTGATATCCTGTTGACATATATGGCTCCGCCCAGTGACATCTTGCTCATATTATCCCACATATTTACGCCCTGCAGGGTAATATGTGCGTCGTCGAGTATGGCAGCGACTCCTCCCGTTTCCTCTGCGTAATTATTCTCAAATTCGCTTTCGAAGAGACTTATTTCGCCGAGAGGAGCATAGAAGCATCCTCCGTTTATCGCATAACAGTCATGGAAATAACATAGGTTTATATAGACCGATCCGTAGCTGTAGCTTTCAGATCTGTCGATCCTGACAACAGCGCCGTTTTCGGCCGTACAGTTATATATCTCACATCTTGTGATACTGAGTGAGGCACATCTTACTCTGAAAAGACTTCCTCCCATATCATCGTCTTCGAAAAAGTTATCTCTTCCGCCGTCAATGATCAGGTCACTGATCGAAGGATAAGATGAATTATAGATGTCAAAGAACGGTGAACCGTCGGAAGAAAGCATTCCTTCGGCATCGATCCTGGTGTCTCCGTCGTATCCCGATTCATATCTGAAAGACGAACCCGGTCCTAAGTAAAAAAGATACCCGTCAGGCTGTCTCGAATTATACTTGAGTGAATGCCCGGCATGATAAAGGCTGATGGCTTTGTGACTTACATCCAACGGGATATCGACCGTCAGGTCTTCCATAAAGAAGTACTTTCCATCATAGTCAGGAAGAGCTCCGCCTCTGTCGTCGATACTATCCTGATACAAAAGATAGCATGTCACGCCCGAATCGTAATAAGAATTTTCACACTCATACAATCCCTTCTCTTCGTTATATGTGAAGTCGCGACTAAAGACGCACTGGTCGGGATGCTCATCTGCAAAGACAACATTTCCGAAAAAAGTCAGGCACAAGATACCCGACAGTATCAAAGATAAAACGCCCTTTTTACTCATACAGGATCCTCCTTGGAACGTTCCTGAACCGGCTAAAATGACAATCAAACTAATCAATTTATTTTAACATGCCGAAGAACATTAATACACAGTTTTTACATTCAAATCGCGTGATTTTCATCGAACAAAAAAAGCCGGATCCATTTAAGATCCGGCAATCTTTGTTATGGTCTCGGTCTCGTCGGTGCGGAGATTTCATTTTCCTTATACCACGGCTCGCTTGCATACAGTTCATCCTGTTCGTCAAAAGCCAAGACAACGAGTTCGGGAGTTAGATAATTATCCTTAATAACCATCTCCGTTACCTCCCTTGTAGTCTTGGGCCACCGTATAGAAAGTATATAGTGACCTCGCCAAATTATATATCTTCGTATCACCTTGGTAATAGTTATAAACGAGTGCAATATAATCCAGGAGACAGTATTCAAATTCGAGTTCGATTTGTCCGTCATAGTAGACTACCCAACCGTCAACGTTTTCGAGACAGAAGATATCATAGTATCTGGATTCGCTGCAGACGAACTTCGGATTATCATTGTATCTTGTGCTCGCGTAGAGGACATATCCGTCACTTATTCTGTCGAACGTGACCTTGCTCCTGTCGGCTTCATCCAGGAGCTCTATGTAGTTATAGCACTGGAAGTCACCGTCGGCTCTTACGAGAACGCTCGTTCCGTAGTAGCTCAGATGCTCACCGTCAGGTACGTAATCAGGGATCGGGATGCTCGAATACTCCGCTGAAGAAAGGAATGCCTTGTTCTTCTGGGCGGTGGTGAGATCCTTGTTTGCAAGATCCGACGTGTTGAAGTTGAAGTAGACCTGCATATACGTTCCGAAGTTAAGGAGCGCTATTACCATCTCCTTATCGGCATCCGTATATCTGTTATTGGTGTCGTTGATGACCGTCATCGCATAATCCCTGACCGATATCGGATCTTCAGGAGCTTCCCAGTATCCTTCATCGATTTCTGTGAAGTCGAGTTCAAGGCCGCTCGTCATGTGGATATAGTCAACATCGACATCAACGTAGATATAACCTTCTGAGTAATCTGTCTGATATGTGTATGAGACATCATAATCATCGGAAGTTACGACCGGGACGGCATCGTTTATGAGCGTCGGAGGAACCGAGCAGAACAGTCTTACGACGATCGAACCGCTGTCATCCTTGTTGAGGAGGACCTGACAGCCTTCAAGCTCGATGTTGCCGATCTCCGCTTTCTTAAGGCAGCCGTCGGTTCCTATGTCATAGAGCGGATTTGCACATTCGTAGCCCGTCAGACCTGCGCCGTATATGTTAAGGACCTTGGATCCTTCGGTGATGTTTGAACCGCTTATAAGAACGTCGGAACCCGGAGCATTGTTATAGAGGTTAGCCGGGTGCCCGTCCACGATATAGAGACTTCCGTCATAATAGTTTCCTGATGTGTTGATCACGTTCTTACCCATGAGATTGACGGTGCCAGCGGTATAGACCGCGCCGGTTCCGTAATAGTTGTCCGTGATCTCTGTATTGGTCAGGATAAGAGTGCCGCCGTTTTCGATACATATTGCCGAACCACGGTCACGTGCATCGCAATCCGTGACTTCGCAATTTGTAAGGCGGACCGTTCCTCCTTCACCGATGGCGATTGCGCCGCCGCTCTCTGCCTTGGCTCCGCCGATCGATACATTCGTTAAACTGAGAGTTGCTCCGGCCGCAACAAAGAAGAATCCTCCGTCACCGTCGGTACGGGAGTATTCCGACGTTACCGGGATTATGGAGCTCGGGTGGGAGGAAGAGTTTGTGATGTTATAGTTTACCTGACCATTCAAGATCAGGAAGCTTTCATTGCAATAAAGGTAGAGATCATTACCGTTCAGATCGATCGTTATGGTCATGGGGTCCGAGATGTAATAACCCATATAACAGGTATAATCTTCTTCCAGTATATAATACACACTTGTTCCGGGATAATCTGCAGGCTTATAATCTGCATCCGGAAGATGATCCATGTCCCCGCAGAAATAATCATAGATATCGCTTTCCAGGCTGAGCCACCTGATATCGCCGTCATCATACCAGTTCCACAGATCACCTGACTCGGGATTGAAGTAATCCCTTTCGTGTGTCCAGTGGACTCCGTCAGCGGAGACTTTTCCTGATGGTGAAACCAAAGGAACTACACCAGAGACCAGGATAATCGTCAGCAAAGCGGACAAACTTTTCAATAGTTTTGCATTTATCTTTTCGCTCCTACTTGCCATATAGAATCCTCCTTAGGACACTTCTGAAACGACTAATATGACAATCCTGCTTACCTATTTATTCTAACATGCAGAGGAATATTAATACATAGAGTCATTACCTTATCTCCGGATAAATAAACAACAGCAGTAATATTATTAAAGCAATGCTGACTATGGGCAAAACTACTGAAAATATAAGTATTACTTTTTTGGTTTTCCCGTTTAATTCATTCCTACGTTTAATGAGAATAAAAACTAATACTGCCTCCAAAAAGATTTCTCCTATCACGAATGCCAAAGATACAACAAACCCTATCAATCTTATTATGCGAGGAAGAGGTAGCAGTGCCATAAAAAAGAACACAACAAAAATGGGAAGCAGCTTTGTTATTACTTTTATGAGTCTTATCAATTTTTGCTTTCTGTCTTCTTCCATTATTCAGACATTCCTTC
>CADCQX010000326.1 GCA_902803695.1 Oscillospiraceae bacterium | reverse complement strand
GGGAAGGGTTTAGCAAAATAAAAAGCAGATTGCCTTCAGTGTGAACCTGCCTTTTATGATCCCAATATGTTTTGAGACATCCTCTTTAGTATATCTCTTTACTTATATGATCCCTTATTAGGATTCCTTCTTGGAAGCGGTCTCGTTATTTGCAACGTAGATATCCTGATTATCCTTGAATGTCTGGTTGTAAAGGTGAGGTGAGAAGATCGCTCTTACAGTTGAGAAGATGATCTTGATATCCTGAAGGATGGAATAGTTCTTGATATAAAGGAGATCGTAACGGAGCTTATCCTGCGGTGTCGTATCGTAGTTTCCTGCGACCTGTGCAAGACCCGTGATACCTGCCTTTACTGCAAAACGCTGGGAATAGCCGGGAATCTCTTTCTCGAAATTAGTTACGAACTCAGGACGCTCGGATCTCGGACCTACGACGCTCATGTCACCTACAAGAACGTTAAAGAACTGCGGAAGCTCGTCGATCTTTGTTCTTCTTAAAAGCTTACCGAACTTGGTAACACGCGGATCATCCTTACCGGAGATAACTGCGCCTGTAGCCGACTCGGCGTTTTCGATCATTGTCCTGAACTTGATGATATTGAAAGGCTTGTTGTCGATAGTGAGTCTTTCCTGCTTGAAGAAGACCTTGCCGCCGTCCATGACCTTGATTCCGATGGCTGCAAAGAGCATCAGAGGAGATGTTAGGATGATAGCAAGGATGGAGAATACGATATCGAAGGCTCTCTTGATGAGTCTCTGCTCGAAGGAGAGCGCCATACGGTCGAGAAGGAATACCATAAGGTCGTTAAGATTGATAAGTCTTGAACGGTAGAGGCTGATCTCATAGAACTGCGGTACCACGTAAGCGACGGTCCTTTGCTTGGCGCACATGAGGATGATCTCGGATTTGGCGTCCTCAGGAACGTCCGGACAGATAAACACTTCGGCCTGGCGTCTTACTGCTGCTCTGATGGCACCTCTGTCCTGGTACTTGATAGGCTCGCTCATATTGAGGTCGAGACCCTTAAGAGAAGGATTGATCTTCTCGATAACTGTCTGGATGGTGTGATCGCTGGCGCCTATTATGACCAGCTCGCCGTTTTCGTAGAGTTTGTGGCTTATGATACTGCACAGCATCTCCCACATAAATACGTAGATGATGAGTACGACATAGCTCAACAAGATAACGCTTCGAGGGAAAGCTCTCTGAACCAAAAGGTCCTTCGCTGATAATGTAACAAGGGTAAGTATCGTACTGAAAGTAAGTGACTGTGATACTACGTCTATATTCTTTTTTCGAAAAAACCTAGGCATCGACAGGATGTCTGCCAGGATAAGCGATGCGATGGTGATGATAGGGATCAAGTTCAAATAAGCCTCGAAGTTCATCTCAGGGGTAGCCGTGAAGTTTTTACCCAAGATGATATAGAAGCTCGTGATATAAGCCATGTGAACGATCACCGCAAGTCCCAGAAGGAACAGGATCTTAAACAGGTGAGGGATGGTAAAAAACTTTCGGTTCATTTCCTACTCCAGCGCAAATTTTAACACATTGCATTATATAGCAAATCGACGAAAGTAACAACTGAGCAGCCTTCATGACGAAGTAACAAGTTTATCCAAATCAATCCGCAAAAATTAATGTTTTTTTGAACAAAAATCTTAAGTTTTTATCTTGAAACTGTATATGCTCTCTTGTAAATTATATATGTTATTTTCCTAGCAAATTATTTTGTATATATAGAGGATACATATGAAGAAGAACGCACCAAACGCCAGGGTCAATTCCGGTGTTCGCAAAGCCGGAAGCAGAAGTCCGCAGGTCGCTACGAGCAGGACCTATAAGTCGGACCGATCTTATTCTGCTCCAAAAAGAAGCTCCAAGAAGAAGGGCGGCAGAAACGGCGCAGTCATCGGCGGAGTCATTCTTATCGCAGTAGCCATTATTGCGATCGTGGGCGTTTGTCTCTTTTTCAAGTTCGGCGACAAGATCCTTGAAGAGAAGTACGAGGTTACTTATTCCGACGGTACCGTAGCAAAGCTTTCCGTTGATGAACTCAAGGAGGCTCTGGCAAGCGACGTTTTCTATGACGGTATCAAGATCGACGGCATCGATGTATCCGGCAAGTCCAAGGAGGAGGCTTTGAGCCTCGTATCCGAGCAGTTCTCGCAGAAGCCTTCCGAGGTTGACATGAGCCTTGATTTCAAGGGCACTGTTTATCCTTTGGATTTAAGTTCCTTCCCTCTCGAAAACAATGCTTCCGATATCATCGATGAAGCTTTCTTATATGCGAGACCTTCCGCAGAGGCTACTCCTGAGGAACTCCAGGCTTGCTTTGCATCCCGTGAGGCTCTCAAGACAGCACCTAAGGAATACACAACGGCTTACACGATCAAGACCGATGGTCTTTCCGAAGTCATCCACGGTATCCTCGATCCGTTCAACAAGGAGGCTAAGCCTGCAAGAGTTGATTCATTCAGCGTATCTACATGTGAATTCCAGGTAAGTCCGTCTGAAGAAGGCTGCAGCGTTGATATCGACAAGGCAATTACTGATGTAAAGGGCCTTCTCGACAGCAGAACATATCAGGGAACAGTCACTGTAGACTATACGGATCTTATCCCTACGGCTACTACACAGGATCTTACTTCAGGTATGGGACTTATCTCTTCCACAACGTCAAATACCACAAGTGATAACTCCCGTAACCACAATATCAGGATCACATGTGAGAAGCTTGACGGACTTGTTATCCAGCCGGGCGAGCAGTTCTCATTCAACGATTACATCGGTCAGAGAACAGAAGACAAGGGCTATGAGGAAGCAGGCGTTATCCTCGACGGTAAGTCCGATAAGGGCTTGGGCGGCGGAATCTGTCAGGTCAGCACCATGATCTACCAGTCCGTATCCAAGGCTGATCTCCAGATCGACGAGAGACATCCTCACGACTGGCCTTCAACATACTGTCTTGAGGGACTTGATGCTACTGTAGACTGGCCGGGTCTTGACTTTAAGTTTACGAACAACTCCGGTTATCCTATCGCACTTCATGCTTTCTATGATGTGGATGCTTACCAGGTAACCGTTCAGGTATACGGACACAAGTTTGAGGACGGAAGCTACATCGCTCTTACTTCAACCTGTTCAACCAGCACTTATGCTACGACTACTTATGTAGCTGATCCATCTCTTCCTGTAGGAACGACGGAAAAGGAGATGTCTCCTCACGATTCCAAGACAGCCCAGTCTTTCAAGATCTGGTATGACAAGGATGGCAACGTCATCAAGGAAGAAGAGTACGCTTCGAGCTTCTACAGACAGATAAACGGTGTCATCAAGGTCGGCGTCCTTAATCCGGACGGAACTTTGGCAACTGTCGATCCTCAGACCGGTGAGCTTACGGGTGCTATCGAAGGAGATCCATCCGACAACAGCGATAACACTGATGAGACAGGTGATACCCAGCCGACGGGAGACACCCAGCCTACGGGTGATACCCAGCCGACAGGCGATACACAACCGACAGCTGAGACTCCTGCTCCGACACCTCCTGAAGAGACTCCGGGTGAGCCTGGCGAGAGCAACGTAACTCCTGATCAGTAAAAAGACAACATCAAAAGGACTGCCGCAAGGCGGTCCTTTTTCTCGTCAAAAATTTTATGGTTTTCACTTGCAACAAAGGATTCACTTTAGTAAAGTTAGATTGATTGCTAATATTATTTTTATTAGAGGATACATATGAAGAAGAATTCTAATAAACCAAAGGAAGATTTAGGAACACGAGAGATATCAGAGACAAGAGCGCCTCAGATTTCCCCAGAAAAGATCTCAGCACCTTCAAAGTCCGGCAGCAAAGTTAAGATCATTGTCGGCGTGGTAGCAGGTGTTGTAGCTATATCGGCAGTAGTAGCAGGATGTGTATTTTTCGGAAAGGACAAGAAGCTTTTTGAGCAGAAGTACCATGTACTGAATTCCGACGGAACCGCAATGGAGCTTACGGAAGAAGAGTTAAGGACATCCCTTTCGGGTGATGTATTCTTCCAGGGAGTTAAGATCGACGGTATCGACGTTTCCGGCAAGACGAAGGAAGAAGCAGTTAAGCTCGTTTCCGCTACACTTACGGACAAGCCTTCTGAAGTAAACATCAAGCTCAGCTATGACGGAACAGAGTATCCGCTCGACATTAGCACTCTTTCTCTCGAGAGCAATGCGCAGGAGATCGTTGATGAGGCTTTCTCATACGCAAGACCTGCTGAAGATGCTACTCCTGAGCAGCTTGTTGAGTGCTACGGCCAGATGCAGGGCCTTAAGACAAACGCCAAGGAATACAACACGGCATTTACCGTTAAGACAGACGGACTTTCCGAGATCATCCACGGAATGTTCGATGAGTATAACCAGGAAGTTATCGAGGCTGAAGTAGGCGAATTCAACATCGAGACACTGGAGTTCGATATCAGCGAATCCCAGGCAGGCCGTGAGGTAGATATCGAGAAAGCTATCACAGACACCAAGGCGTTGCTCGACAGCGGAACATATACAGGCGTAGTTACTGTTGACTTCGAAGATAAGGAGCCTGAGTTCTCTTCTGAGGAACTTAAGTCCCAGTACGGACTTATCTCTTCTTCGGATTCACTTACGACATCCGACAGCAACAGAAACAGCAATATCGATACAGCTTGTAAGAAGCTTGACGGTCTTATCATCCAGCCGGGTGAATCCTTCTCCTTCAACGGATATGTCGGAAGAAGAACGGTTGAGGCAGGCTACAAGACAGCAGGTGTTATCATCGGAGGTAAAGCCGAGAAGGGTATCGGCGGCGGCGTTTGCCAGGTAAGTTCCATGCTCTTCCAGTCTGCTGCTAAGGCTAACCTTCAGATCGATGAGAGACATTGCCACGAGTGGCCTTCCACATACTGCCCTATCGGAACTGACGCTACAGTCGACTACGGCAGTGCAGATCTCAGATTTACAAACAACACGGATTATCCTATCGCCATCCACGCATTCTATGTGGATGAAGAGACAAAGGTAACCATCCAGATGTACGGTCACCTTTTCGAGGACGGCAAATATATCGACCTCGTATCTTCAGGCGGATATACAGGTGAGGATGCAGGCGTTAAGTATGAGGCTGACCCGGAAGTTCCTGTAGGAACTGTTTATCATTCCCACCCGGCACACAATCCTCAGTCTGCAGTCTGCTACAAGGTTTGGTATGACAAGGACGGCAACGAGATCGAGAGAGAGAAGCTCTGCTACAGCTACTATCCGCCGATCCCGGCTTATGTAGACGTAGGTATCCTCAATCCTGACGGATCTTTGGCAGTAATGGATCCTGAGACAGGTGAGCTCATTGACGGTGTAGTTGATGAGAACGGCGAATCTTCTGATCCTTCCGGAGATTCCTCGACATCCGATACGACACCTTCGTCCAGTGCTACTCCGACTCCTACACCGGAGGTTACACCTACACCTGAAGTTACTCCGACTCCGGAGGTTACTCCTACACCGGAAGTAACACCTACTCCTGAAGTTACTCCAACTCCTGAAGTAACATCTGATCCTACACCGGATCCGAATCCTCCTGAGAATCCGCCGGAGAACCCGCCTGAGAACACACCTGAGAATAACGGTGAACAGGCTTGATCAGATTTAACAGAAGATCCAAGGGACTGCTTTAATGAGCAGTCCTTTTTTGCTTATTATTTTTAAATAAATTTCATTAGAACTAGTTTTTTCGAAAAAGCGTAAAAGAATACAGAATTTACACCAAATCCTCTCTAAAAGAAACGCCTTTTTTTTATAGACGTGATATAATATTTGTGCTTTTTGTGTAGATTTAACGCAAACATATATAAAAAACAAAGGAGAGACATGTTTATGGCACGTGAACTTAAGAAAATGACCATGGACGGTAATACAGCTGCGGCTTATTCT
>CADCQX010000325.1 GCA_902803695.1 Oscillospiraceae bacterium | reverse complement strand
ATCCTCAGGCGTCTTGATGCCGCTTTCTGCGATAAAGAGGACATTGGAAGGCACCAATTTTCGAAGATTGGCACTGTTATTGGTATCCACACTGAAATCCTTGAGGTTTCTGTTATTGACACCGATCACTCTGGCTTTGGCTGCGATCGCCTCATATACTTCATTCTCATTATGAGTCTCGGCGATGGCCGTGAGCCCCAGGCTGTCGCTTACTTCGATATATTCCTTAAGCTGCTGGGGACTTAATATCGAACAAATAAGAAGGACAGCAGATGCTCCGAGGGTCTTTGCTTCGTAGATCATATACTCATCTACCGTGAAATCCTTACGAAGACACGGGATACTTACTTCCGAAGATATCTTTCTTAAGTAATCGTCGGAACCCAGGAACCACTTAGGCTCGGTAAGCACGGATATACAATCCGCACCTGCAGCCTCGTATTCCTTCGCTATCTGAAGATACGGGAAATCCTCTGCGATGATACCCTTTGACGGAGAAGCCTTCTTGCACTCGCAGATAAACGATACCCCTTCTTTTTCCAGGGCCTTCTCGAAAACAAACCCTGAAGAGCTCATCTTTTCCGCATCATCTCTCAATGCCTGAAGGGATACCTTCTCCTTATTTATCCTTGTACGTTCCTTGGCATAAGAAGCCAGTTCGTCCAAAATAGTCATATCAGATCTCCTCGTTGCTGACCTTGATCAACTTCTCAAGCGTCTCTGTTACCTTACCCGAATCGATAAGGGATCCTGCGAGCATTATACCCTCACCGAACGTATCTGCCTTACCGGCAAGATACAAAGCTGCTCCCGCATTAAGAAGGACTGTATTTCTCTTATGACCCTTCTGTCCTGCGAGGATATCACGAACGATCTGAGCATTCTCCTCAGGTGTTCCTCCGACTAGATCCTCCTTGGTGCAGCGCTCGAATCCGAATCTTTCAGGAGTTATATCGTAGACCTTGTACCAGCCGTCCTTGAACTCACAGATCTTTGTAGGAGCGCTAAGAGAGATCTCATCGAGCTTATCCTTACCGTATACGACCATACCTCTCTTTACACCGAGAGATATAAGAACTCTTGCCAGAGGTTCGATAAGATACTCGTCATATACACCGAGAAGCTGCATCTTAGGGCTAGCAGGGTTAGTGAGAGGTCCGAGGATATTAAATACTGTCCTGAATCCCAGTTCCTTTCTGATAGGTCCAACATACTTCATGGATGTGTGATACTTCTGAGCGAAGAAGAAGCACATACCGACTTCCTTAAGGAGCTTCTTACACATCTCAGGGCTCTGATCGATATTTACTCCCAGTGCCTCAAGACAGTCAGCCGTTCCGCACTTTGAGGATGCTGCGCGGTTACCGTGCTTTGCGACCTTGACTCCGCCTGCTGCACAAACGAGAGCAGAGATAGTAGAGATATTGAAGCTGTGAGCTCCGTCTCCGCCTGTTCCTACGATCTCGAGAACATCCATTCCCGTATCTACCGTAGTAGCATGGTCTCTCATGGCCTTTGCGCAGCCTGCGATCTCATCTGTTGTCTCTGCCTTTGCGCTCTTTGTGGAAAGAGCTGCGAGGAAAGCCGCATTCTGAGTAGGAGTCGTCTCACCGCTCATTATCTCGTTCATTACTGTATATGCCTCATCATATGTGAGGTCTTCCTTACTTACTATCTTTACGATTGCTTCCTTGATCATGTTCTTGTCACTCCTTTATGAAATTATTAAGTATTGTCTTGCCTTCAGGTGTCAGTATCGATTCCGGATGAAACTGCAGTCCGTATATCGGATATTCTTTATGAGTAACCGCCATTATCTCGCCTTCGTCTGTTACGGCCGTTACCTTAAGTTCTTCAGGTATCGTTGAAGGATCAGCTATAAGCGAATGATATCTTGCTACTTTGATCCTTTCCGGAAGTCCTTTGAATATCTTGTCTTCCGTATCGATCTTAACTTCGGACTGTTTACCGTGCATGAGCCTTGGTGCGTAAGTTACCGTTGCTCCGAAAGCCATCGATATCGCCTGATGTCCGAGACACACACCGAGAATCGGGAACTTGCCTTTGAGTTTCTTAATGACATCGATTATAACTCCGGCATTTTCAGGTCTTCCCGGACCCGGCGAGAGGATTATCCTTGAAGGATTCAAAGCCTCTATCTCTTCTACTGTCATCTCATCATTTCTTATTACTCTGATATCAGGATCGATACTTCCGATCATCTGATAAAGGTTATAAGAGAAACTGTCATAATTATCGATCAAAAGTATCATATGTCATCCTCCTGTGCTGCCTTGAGAGCATTGATCACAGCCTTGGCCTTGTTGATCGTCTCTACGTATTCTTTCTCAGGGTCGGAATCTGCTACGATTCCTGCTCCGCTTCTTACGAAGACTTTTCCGTTTTTCTTATATGCGATCCTTATAGCGATACAGGTATCCATGTTACCCGAGAAGTCTATATATCCGATCGCTCCGCCGTAGATTCCTCTCTTATTGTTTTCGAGCTGTCCTATGAGCTGACATGCTCTGATCTTAGGAGCTCCGGAAAGTGTACCTGCAGGAAGCACTGCCTGGATGGCATCAAGAGCATCTTTATCTTCTCTGATCTCGCCTCTTACCGTAGAACCAATATGCATAACGTGTGAGAATCTCTCGATGGAGTGAAGCTTTTCCACTTCAACTGT
>CADCQX010000324.1 GCA_902803695.1 Oscillospiraceae bacterium | reverse complement strand
TTGTTTCGTTATGCAATTATCAAGGTTCAATGCAACTAGCGTTTACGCTACATTTTTCTTATTGACTTTTAATAGTTAGTCTCTTTCTCCATATATCCGCAAGTGAACGGAAAGAAATCGTACTTCACGGAATCCGTGTGCACGAAGCCGAAACTCTCGTACCATTTGCGCAGTATTTTGTTCTCTTCCACGATGCCGATCTTGACCTTTTTGGCACCTCTTTTTTGTGCTCTCGAAAAACAATCCTCCAACAGTATTTTGCCTATCCCGTTGTGTCTTTGGTCTGGCAGTACCGCGAGGTTGTTGAGCTCGATCTCGTCGTCGTTTAGGATCGCCAGTGAGTAGTAGCCTATGATCTTGCCGTCTTTTTCGAAAACAT
Source organism: Oscillospiraceae bacterium (assembly GCA_902803695.1). GTDB lineage: Bacteria > Bacillota > Clostridia > Saccharofermentanales > Saccharofermentanaceae > Saccharofermentans. The sequence goes on along the minus strand of CADCQX010000324.1, from coordinate 6,125 downwards.
ACATCGGACGGTGCTCTTCACAGTACTGGTACCAAAGCCTTTTCTCGTCTGTTGCAAAGGCGGTGAAACGCGGCGCGTTTTCAGGGGTAAAACCCAGGTCGTCAGCAACTGTCTTGAATGCGGATCTTATTACGCTCACGCACTCGGGAATGTCCTCGATCTTCATCTCTCTAATGTCTTCCATTTTTTGTAAACCTCAGTCTTTTCTTCTCATGATCCAGATGATGTTGCTGTCGAAATCTCTTGCCGACGAGATGTCGTTTAAGTCTTCCTTGTCGCCTTTGTAGCCGCGGTAGATATCGATGATCTCGAAGCCGCAAAGTTCGGCCAGAAGGCGGATCTCGGAGCGGTACGTTTGTCTCATCATAAGCGGCCTTAATCTCTCGGCGATGACTTCGCCCTTGTCATTATACTCGACGAATTTCCAGTTGCCGGACATCTGCTGCGAGTACGGGTCGTAGGAGATCGCATTGTAGATCATTTCCTTGTTGCCGTTGCTGTTGATGTATTCGCAGTCAAAGCGGAAATCCTCAGGTCCCACGTTCATCTGGGCGGCCTGGATCGGCGGCCACGGATCGAATGAATTGAACGTCAGGATGCCGTTAGGAAGAAGCTGCTCGCGGATGTTTCTGAGGGCCGCGATCTGAAGTTCCTGGGACGGCAGATGCATGAATCCGCTCCTGGCGATTATCGCGAGGGAATACTTGCGGCCGGAACTGAACTTTGTCATGTCCGCGGGGTAGATCTTGAGATCGAGGTCAAGGTTCGCTGCCTTCTGGGCTGCGACTTTGCACATCTCTTCGGAGATGTCCGAGCCGTCGATCTCGATGCCGTTTTGGGCGAGGTATAAGAGCACGGCACCCGTGCCGCAGGCGATGTCTACGACGCCGCCCTGCCCGTATTTTCGAGCAAGATCAAGATAGAATTCCTGAAAGTTCTCGTGCTTGTCAAAAACGCGGTACATACTCTGCAGGTACAGGTCGTAATTCTCTGCCACGTCTTTGTAATCATGTAAGTCCATTTTGTCCTCCTTTGCCGCTTCTTTCCCGAATAAAAAAACCACTTATCCGGAAAAGATAAGTGGTCGAAATTTCTGTTTGAATTAAGTTCTTATCTGCGATCCGTTTTAACACAATACAAATGTACCAAGCTCTGTGCGCTTAGTTGTCTTGGATGTATGTGTTGTGACTGTCAAACGGTTCACGATATGAACTCCTTTCTTCGTTGTTACGGTCGAGTCTACTCCTCGATCCCTGATCTGTCAACACCGATCACGCGCGGGCTACGGCGTACGAATATATTGCCGTTATTATGACTAATAAGATGGTCCCTCCGAGCAAAAAAGTTATCATTCCGTTTACGCCGCCGAGCTTGGTGATTGCCTGGATCGTGACGATGATCCCGAAGAAGAACATCATTTTGCCGCCGAGCCTCTGGGTCTTGGTCCACGCTTCATCATCGTCCATGATCCACGGATACCTGACACCGACAATCGAGTTCGGTCTGACCGTCGGAATGTAATTTCCCGCCAAGATGAAAACGATGCCGACCACGACAAAAGCGATCGAGACGTCGGCATCTTTTTCGAGACCTGTCATAAGTATGACCGACTGGATACTCAGTGACAAAAGCGGTCCGATCGCAGCGACCGTCAGGAACAATTTGAAGTTCCATGCAGTCGGCTTATTCGTTATCAGTGTAAGAAGTATCGTCAACACCGCGCAGATGATCGGAAGCGCCAGGATCGCCGTCATCCTGCCCGCATATTGGTCCGCGACTCCCTCCGCATTAAAGTGGATCGGGAGCTTTTCCGGGAGCCTTCTAAGCATTAGAAGTCCTGCGACGATCGGAAGAAGACTTAGCACCACGCAGCTTATTACCGCGACCACTCTTTTTCTCTCCATCAACCTCAGCTCCTTTCAAATCGTTAAGCCAAAGCATCATCTCTTCCACCACGCTCAGATTGAGTCCGTAGTAGATAAAATTTTTCTCCTTCTTCTCGAAAACAAGATCCGCCTTTTTAAGGATCGACAGATGGTATGAAACCGTTGCTGCCGTCATGTCAAAATGCGACGCGATGTCACCTGCTGACATTATCCCTTCCTTAAGGAGAGTCAGTATCTTTCTTCTGACCGGATCTGATAAAGCTTTAAATGTATCTTCGAATGCCATACTCCACCTATTTCGAAAAATATCTAATTAGAAATCTATCTAAATACTAATCCCGCGTACTGCCCTTGTCAATATTTGCGGAATGCTTTTTCGAGCAAAAGAAAACGTCCCCTAAGGGACGCTTCATTCACGGACATAGATCTCTGTAGGCCTTGGATTTAGCCCACCGTACTCTTCAAGTATGTCATTAAACTCCTTCCGCATCTCTTCATCGAGATCTTCATATGAAGTAAGATGCGTGCCTTCGGCAACATTGAAGATATACGTGTTGGGATTATCAGTTTCAGTTATCTCAAAAGGTGCCCATACATCAGAATTTCCGTTGATCAGGATGAGAGGTTTGGTTCCGTTATCTATCGCACTTAGCATGGCTTTACGGTGATCATCGTTGTACGGAAATCTCATGAGGATCTCATCGTCGACCTGATATGTATAGAAGTCTTTTTCCATGTCTTCGGTGACATAGAATCTGTCAGCCAGACCCTCCTTCGCGAGAGCTTCACGAAGGCACGAGACGTCATACGCATTGTAACCGTCTTCGATGCAGCACTGTATGCAAAATTCATCGTTCGAATAATAGAAACTCGGACCCGAATATTTAAGCATCAGATCGAACAGTTTATCCTCAAATCCTTCCGTTCCGATCGCATCATAAACTTCGCAGAATTCATCCGTGATCTCGTCATCGTTATACTGCCAGAAGATTATTCCGAGCCCCGCAACTGCCATATCGTAAAGCAACTCTTTCGTCTGCTTTTCTGTATACGTTAATCCGTCAGCCATACCCTGATTCCAGAACTCCTCCTGGAGCGTGTCGCGGTATCTTATCGCCTCCACCTGAAGCGTCAGGATCATGTTCCTGTACTCCTCCGCTTGCTCTTCCCCGAACTTCAGATCGCCGATCTCCGTATTCAAAAACTCGTAAAATCCCGGTGTCCCGTCCGCGATATCTATAGGTGCCACCTCCGCGATGTAAAGGTCAGCAGTGTCAGGGTGGATATACTCCTGATATACGGTCAACATCCCGCCTTTGCTCGACCCCGCCATGATCCAATTTCCGGACGTGATCGTCTTTAATTCCGTGACAATCTCATAGAAATCCCCGGCTGCATTTTCATCAGTCAGATACTCCAGAAAGTCTATTTTCGACACCTCATATCCTTCCGGCTTTGACTCTCCGTAAAAGCGGAATTCCGACTCGAAATAATTGATCTCATAATCATTCATCAGAAGGCTCGAAGGTCCCCATTCATAGACGCCGTCATCGAGCTCATAGCCGCCGCAGGAAATCACGTTCGGATTCTCATCCCCTGTGTACCTTACCGCCATCCTGACCTCGAATTTTCCTTTATCCGGATCGCCATGATCGAGCGGCATTTCCCAGTGCACCATATACAATTCTTCCTCTTCGTCTTCCCATTCGTGATCCACTTCCAACTCTTCGACTCTCGTTACATTCTGAAGGCTCAATAGTCTCTCACCAAAACTTCCTTCCCTCACATCGGAATCATACGTTTCTTCCGTTTTGAAAACACTCGTCGGTTCGACCGTCGTTTCTTCACAGGTCGTTAGTTCCGTAGTCTTTTCTGTTACGGTCGTCTCTAAAACTTCGGTTTTGTTGCACGATGACAGAACCAGTGCCAACACCAGTATCGTTGCTATTCTTTTTCTCATGCGGATCAGCCCTCTTCAGTCTCACCTTCGTCAGGGTTATTGGCATAGAACATATAAATGTACGAATAGTTGTCGTTCTCTGCTATCTCATTACATTCATTAACAGAGTCCCAGTTCCTTAAGAATGCAAGGAGAATATCGTAGTTTTCCGGATCCGTTTCGTCTCCCATACCATTACTCTTGAAGTAGTCGATAACAACCGAAGGATCAGCGAACGTATAACTCTCATCGATATAAGAAGACTTATCTGAAGCACTAAGTGCACCTGCCTCAAGATATGGATCTTTGCCTTCTTCACATACCAGGAGCAGATAGTAATACACAGGTGTTCCGTCATCAAGATATTCCTTTTCATAACCTAACTTCGTGTACACATAAGTGTCATTTTCTACGCCCTCATCGTTTTCGAACATTCGAACGATCTTTCCCATGCAATCATCGGTTATGAGAGATTCATCTTTCGTATATTCAACATCAACGACTACCGTCTCACTGCTGAGATCCTCAGGAGCATCCATGTCCTTAGTCTTGAAGTAGAGATTTACAAAGCCGTCCGTCGTATCCATACCGGTTCCGTAAAACTCCAGATACGGACCGAATGTTATATCGTGCTTTTCATTGAAATAGACCTGGCCTGAATACGAGAACTCGTTAAAATCATTCTTGTTCTTTACAAGGAAATTCGCATATTCTCCCATATCATCTTCAGATACTTCTTCAAACTTGATCGATACTTCCGCAGGGTAATTAGCGTACGTATCTTCCAGTACCTCAGTTGCAAGAGCCGTCAGAAATTCTGTATCATTCTGAAGATCTTGTACCTTGTCCGTCTCTACCGGTTCTGTTTTTTCGGGATTAGCAGGGCCAACCGAAGACACGCCTTGCTTCTTAGATTTATTCGTCAGAAAACATGCAGACAAGATTCCCATTGCAATAACGCAAACAAGGATCAGTGCAATAGCAGGTTTTTTGTACTTCGCGATGGAGCGGATCCTGTAGCCTACACCGACCTCGCCGAAAGCCAAAGTTGCGATCGGATTTTTCGAGGAACTCAACTTCAAAAGAGTACTGGAATAATCAGCTGTCTGTTCCTTGGAATAATCCCTGATAACGCACTCGTCACAGTAAAGTTCCATATCCTTGCAGAAGTATACGAACGCGAGCCACAAAAGCGGATTGAACCAGTTAAATGACAGCAACAGATAACCCAAAGGTTTCCATATATTATCCCTGTGTTTTATGTGCATATTCTCGTGACGGAGAACGTGCTTAAGATCAGATGTGCTGAGACCTGACGGGATTATGATCTTCGGTCTTATCATTCCGATGATAAAAGCACTGTTTACGTCATCACATACATAGACATTATCTGAGATTTTTATCTTCGCATTTGTGCGGCGCTTAAGTCTTATGTAACTTACTGCTCCTGCACTGATAAATACTGCTGCGCCGGAAAGCCAGATAACACACACGATCTTGTACGGATCGACATGCTTTTTGACCTCGTCTTTTTGAAGTCTTACCGAACTCTGGGTATGCGAAGGCAGTACGCGGACTACGGTCTTTGCTGCGCGCTTCTCGACGACCTCTTTTTCGATAACCTTATCAGGCATTAAACCGAATTGGGTGTTGATCGTGAGCGGGCACAAAAGCCTCAGTGCGAGAAGAGCCCATAAGATCATGAACAGACTTTTTGGTGCCCTTTTGAATATTATCCTCATTCCAAGTATAGCTAATGTGAAAACACCGGCAAACACGCTGATGTTCACGAAGTTTTCGAGAAAAGAACTCATAAGATCATCCTCTCATTTCATCAATAAGACGCTGAAGCTCTTCCACTTCTTCAGCAGTTATCTTCTTCCCATTTGTAAATGCCGCTACAAATGCCGGAAGCGAACCGTCGAAAAACTCATCGACCACTTCCTCGCTCTTCTTGGCCTGGTACTCCTCCATAGTCATAAGAACCTTCACGGTTCCGTTATCGTTCTCGAACAGCCCCTTATCGCAGAGCTTACGAAGCACCGTATAAGTCGTCGACTTCTTCCACTCGAACTCTTCCTGACAACGCTTCACGAGTTCGCCCGACGATATCGGCGCATTTTCCCAGATTATCCTGGCAAATCTTTCCTGAACCTCGCCCAGTTCCATTTCATAATCTCCTTTCGAGAATTCTCATTTCGTTTGGTCTATCCTGGATAAACTTAGTCTACTCTCGATAGACCAGGAAGTCAACCCCCTCATTTTTTTGCCGAAAACTTTTTTCCAACCTTAGGTTGGAT
>CADCQX010000323.1 GCA_902803695.1 Oscillospiraceae bacterium | reverse complement strand
GGTGATCAAGGTCTCGTTCATATATGTCCTCCGAATCTGTTTTCTCACCCGCTGTATTTAATACTGTCTATTATCAAGTTCAAGTCTCATAAATACGTCAGCGTACATATTGTTATTATATCTTTCACAAAACTTGAAACCAAAATGCTCGTATAATTTCAGTGCTTCTTTATATTGTGACATTGAATCCAAAACAATCGTCTTATATCCGGAATCATTTGCATAGTTGATTGCATACTGCATGAGTTTACTGCCCAAACCTTGTCCTCTCAGGTCTTTATCAAGATATAATGATTTAAGTTCAGCCGTCATATCATCAATCTTCTTAAGGGCTACGGTTCCGACGACTGTTCCGTCACTTATCAGACAATAGAAGATTATAAATTCATTTTCGATATCATTATAAAAACTGTGCCTTCCTATAGGCTCAAAGCGTTTCCCCAATTCGCTGAAACACCGTTCCGTGAAGTCAAACACATCCTTTCTTAACACATTTGTGTAAGGTTCTATCTGTATCATATACTCTTCTCTCCCAAGACGTCCTTAATTGTAGTCAGTGTCAATATAGTAAATGTGTTTATTTATCTTCTATTCTGTAAACTATTTTAGTTTGCTAAACACTTATTCGCTCAGTTGAATCATAAGTGAGATGACCGCATCACATGTATCCTCAAATTCAATCCCGACAGCGTATTCGAATTCTTTGCGATAGTCATTCCACTGGCGTTTCATAATCTCGCTATTCTTAACGACTTTCATGATATCACTATACTTCTTCACAACCTCAGTAGATCCACGTTTAGTCGTAGTAGCCAGAAGAGCTTCTCTCAAACTGCTCATCTCGATATTGCCAGCATGCAGTTTCGAAAGAATGAACACATCGTAATAATCTCTAGGCCGTGTATTTTGATCTCCTCTTGATACAATTGTCTCTAATTTCTCGGCGAGTATAGTTGAAAGGTTATACGCCAATACACTAATGCTTCTATCTTCCATCATCAGCTTGTAGCTGTACTCGATTTCACTAGGCGTTATCTTATCACCTGTTGTAATATCCAGTTTCAGAGGAACAGCCATTTTTTCATAGTCCGCACTTAAAGCAACACGATAGCCAGTATACTCATCGCCTTCGCGTATCTCTCCAATACTCTTAAGACGGAAAGCTATCTCATCATCAACCGGAACATTAATGATATCTTCTACCATCTTCTGTATAGTATTTTCATCAACCGGATATCCTTTAATCGTTGCATCCATATCCATTGTTGCTCTCGAATTCAATCCGACCATTGATGCAATAAGAAAGCCACCTTTGATGATGTAGTTTTCACGGTATCTGGAGAGCGAAACACGTTCCAGAAAGCGTTCGAGCATATAGTTCTGAAGAACAAGAGCAGCAGATATGTTCTTCTCTTTAGCGATGTTTTTCACTATCGCTTTCAGTTGCATAGCATTCTTCATAAGAGCACCTCCAGATAAGCTCTAAGTCTATCTTTAACATGTAAGATCACCGCATATTCAGACAGAAGAGGAATGTTTTTTTCTTTTCGGGCTGCATATTGCTTAAAGGCATTTGTAATAACCTGAACATCCACATGATTTGAAGGCTTCAGGATATCACATAGTGTTCGTTCTGCAGAATAGCACTTCACCTTATTTCCACCAGGCGTGGTTTTCTCGGTTACCCCCAACCCGTAATATGGTTCTTTGGAACCTTTACAAAGGATTCCCTCTCGTTTAGGACTAGTTAGATTGTAGGTAGCAGGGAAGGTCATATTAAAACGGAGCGGTGTCCTGTCAGTAAGGTTGCAAAGAAACAAAGCCGTATCAAGTGAATAGATACCTCTTTTATATCGGCTCTGAGCACTAACAAACTCGTCTTCCCAAGCATCTGGCAATGTATAAACACCACGGGATGTCCGTTCTAGCAATCCAGCATCAGAAAGATACTTCAGACTGCCGCGAGGAATACCTGCACCCACAACCATGGAAGTTGTGACCACACCATTATTCTGTTTTGCTAGTTCGAGAATTTGATTCGTGTTCGACATGTGATCACGCCCTTTAATTGACTTTCTTGCTTGTAAATATAACAGAAACAAGCAAGAAAGTCAAACACTTGGTAATCTGTCATCCTTTGAACTAAGCAACATACTTATCTAGGATCCTTCAGTCCAATGTGAGTAAAATTGCATGTTTTGGGATTATTTATCTCTTGAATCTTTCTTACTTAACTCTTGAAACTAACTTTCAGGAAGTGTCTTTTTGAATCAGTACTTGGTAATGGTTTTACTTATCCAAACTCTTCATGGTCGGGAAGAGAAAAGTCTTCGATCGTCATTTTGCTTTTATCG
>CADCQX010000322.1 GCA_902803695.1 Oscillospiraceae bacterium | reverse complement strand
TCGAAAAAGGGGTCATTCGTGTTATAATGCAAGGACTTGAATGAATAGAAGGGAACGGTAGATAAATGGGCGAAAAGGACTACAGCCAACTGCTTTTGTCAGATACTTCCATAGAAGATCTTTTCATTTGTCAGTACATGGCAAGACTTTCAAAAGAGGCTATCTGTATCTATCTCCTTCTTAAGATGGACGGCAAAGGCAAGTATTCCAAGAAAGATGTTGAAGAGAGATCCATCTTTTCGAAGCAGGAGACTGAGGAAGCCATGGCCGAACTCATATCCGCAGGACTTCTTGCCAAGAACAAATCCGATAATTTCGTTTTCGTTGATATAAAGAAAGAAGAGATCGACAGCTACTGTTCCGGCGTTATCGCCAGGGGCGGAGCTGACCTTTCCGATCTTGAACTGTCCCCGCTTAAAAAGGAGAGAGACGATCTTTGCAACAGCATCAGTAAGACCGTTTATGCCGGCAAGATGGGTTATGTTTTCTACAGGCTCGTAGACAGATGCCTGTTCAGATACGAATTCGAGAGCATCGTCATCTATAAGCTCTTCCTTGAAGCCAAGGAGCGCAAGATCCAGTACGATTACCGTGCTGTCGAAAAGATCGCTGAAGAATGGAACAAGGACGGAATAAGGACTGCCGAGAAAGTCGATCAGGTATTGAAATCCAGACAGAATGTGGAAGAGATCACGAAGCTCGTGGGTAAGATCACGAGAAAGCGTGTCAATGAATATGATCTCGAGAGGATCGAGAAGTGGGCAGAGCTTAACATGTCTACTGATCTTATCGAGTTTGCATGCAGATCCAACGAGTACAGGGGCATCACATCCAAGAACGTTGATGAGACCTTGACCAACTGGATGCTGGCAGGAATAAAGACCGTGGATGAAGCTTCGAAGTACGAGGCTGAACTTCACAAGGAGAACACCAAGAAGTATTCGGGCAGAAGGACCAAGGGCGTTTCCGGAGGAAGGTCCGGCTCTGAGGCTGGAATTACTTATGTGGGTGATGCGGAAGGAACTAAGGAAACTTCCGTAAAGAAAGAGAATACGGATATTTTCGATCTGTTCGGAGGCGATGAAGATGAGAACGATTGATATGATCATTAGTGCAACACTTTCAAACAGAGATGCTGTAAAGCAGATCGAGCGCGATGCCAGGGTCTTGAGAACATATGAGAAATATCCTGAGCTTCAAAGGATAGATAATAATATCAAGGATAATATTAGAGCAAATCTCATGAAGATCCTTGATAATGAATTGGACCCTGAGGACATCCAAAATGAAGAGGAGAACAGGCTCTTGAAGGCGAGGGAACAGTTCCTCAGAACGAACTGCATCTCATCAGACTTTGATAAGCTCTGGCCTGTCTGCGAGAAATGCGATGACACGGGTTTTGTCAGCAAGGGCAATATCAGAAGAGTGTGCAGCTGCATGAGGGATGAACTCGAGGAAGCTTATAAGGAAGCGGGACTTGGTGATTATTCATCCGTAAAGCCGTCTCTTCTTGATGAGAAGGCGATCAAGAATCAGGAGAATAAGAGAAAGGAAGCAAGATCCAGACTGGATTCGGTAATAGCTTCCCTCATAGATAAGAAAGAGCAGAGTGCTCTCATCTATTGCGACAAGGCACAGACGGGAAAGACGTTCCTTTCCATCTGTTTTACTAAGGTCGTCATCCAGTGCGGTTTCAGCGGATGCTACGTTAAGATGGATGACCTCATGAACGCATCGGATGAGAGGGTTTCCGATTACAAATACTGCGATTTCCTTGTTATCGACGATTTTTCGAGCGTACTGACGAATAACTTTAAGATCAGGTTTGCTCTGGACAGGATCCTGGAGACCAGGCTCAACAACGGCAAGTTTATGCTGATCATAATGAACGAGTCTCCGTCGGAGGCAGTCAACAAGAGCGATGAGAAGATCGCTGCAAAGCTTAGCAGGTTAGAGTGTCTTTGATATGAGAATACTTTGCGGAACGGACATCGTACTGGTTTCAAGAGTACGTAAGAATACTGCACTGAAAGAGGACGGAAGCCTTCCGGCTTTCGTTACCAAATGCTATACCCCGGACGAGATCGATTATTGCATGAAGCCATCCAACGAGGATAAGAGGGTGGAGCGCTTTGCTGCAAGATTTGCGGCTAAGGAAGCGGTTTCAAAGGCTCTCGGAACAGGCATCATGACGATGGGTATAGGCTTTTTGGATATTGAGGTAAAGGCTGACGAACTGGGTGCTCCGTATGCGGTCCTTAAGGGAGAAGCGAAGAAACGTGCGGATGAACTGGGTATCGTCTCGATCGCCATAAGTCTTTCTCACGACGGTGATTATGCGATCTGTTATTGCACCGCCCTTGCCGAAGGGAAGGAAGATACGAAGTGAAGATAAAAGATTACGACGATAAGGGCCTTTTCGACGAGAAAAAGAAAAAAGCGAAGGTCAGGAATTACGAAGGTAAGATAGAACTTCCTGATGATAAGCCCGAGATAAAGGGTGATTACGGTCAGGCCGAGGACATGCTCGACATGTGGGGCCTGGATAAGCAGGAAGCGACTCTCGGAAGGAAGAAGAGGAAGCGTTTTATAAGGCTCGGTATCGCGATACTTGCAGCAGTTATCGTAGTGTTGAGCATATTCTACATATTGCCTGCGGTACTTCCGGGACTTTTCAAAGGAACAAACATCGAGCTCTTTGTCGAGAAGAAGGTCAACCTGGAATATAACGAATCCTACAGGGTCGTTAATTACTACTGCGCCGATCTTATGACCGAGCCTGATCCGACTTCGGACAGGATCACTCAGGTTCTTTATAACGAGCCAGTCATCCTGGTGGACGGACAGGAGAACAACGGATACGTCAAGATAAGGACGACAGACGGTATCGAAGGCTACGTAAAGAGCTTCAGGCTTACTGAAAGCACTGAATCGGTCGAGCCTGACCTTCATCTTTATAAGCTCATCGTTTCCGATACTTATAAGAACGTAATGACCCACGCGAGTAACGGTACGCTCATAACCAAAGTCATGATGAATACGGTTTTGTATGCAGACGTTAAGCGTGACGGTGTATATCAGGTGGCGCTCCCGAACGGTGACAAGGGCTGGATCGGTTCTTCGGGTGTTATCGAACTCGGTACCCGTGAGAATACCCAGAAGGTATCCTGCCGTTATTTTGTGTCTTCCGTATTGAGCCAGAGTAACGCAACCTATATCGATAACGGACTTACACTTAAAGGACTGTCGGTCAATGGCCTTGTATATATCTGCGCGGACGTTAACGGCGTCAAGCTTCCGAGATCCATGCAGGAGCAGGCCCAGATGGGACAGGCGGTCGAACTGCAGTATGACGTTGTAACAGGCGATCTTCTTTTGGATTCCATTGAGCCGGGAGACCTGGTATTCCTAAAAAGTCCATATTCGGAAAGCGATGAGATCTATGAGATGGGAGTATGTACCGATACGGGAGTTTTGCTCATGGTATCACAGGCCAAGACGACCATCAGGCTCCGTACTTTCAAGGCTACGGACGATATAGCGCAGAGGATCGTGTCGGTCAGACGTATTTTTGAAGAATGACGCAAAAAGTGGTTGCGTTATCCCGTTTCCTATGATATCATCTTTTAGCGTGAAAAAATAACTAGGAGGTGTTTCCATGGCTAAGTGTGAAGTTTGTCAGAAGGATACATTTTTTGGCAGAAAGAT
>CADCQX010000321.1 GCA_902803695.1 Oscillospiraceae bacterium | reverse complement strand
TTGAATCCTGAACCCCAGTCAGAATAGAGTGTGTAGCCGGATGTATATCCGTCACTGCTTACTTCACTGACTTTTCCAAGCAAAGTGTAGTTGGTCGGGAAGCCCTGGAAGTCTTCTACACCGGAAAGTCCGAATGAGATACTGGAGCCAGGCTGGATATCCTGATTCCAACCAACATTTCTGAGAACATAGCCGTTCTCAACTGTCTCATCAATAGTTGCATTCCAGATACTATTGATGTTTCCTGCATACTCGAAAACAAACGCCCAATTTTCGACAGGTCTATCGGATATGTTCTCGATCGTTACTGTTGCAACATATCCGCCATTCCAGTGATTGTCCAATGAGAATGTAGCACGGATCGAATCATTCTCGAAAACATCACTGGTTGTTACGCCATCCCATGCCGGGACAGGCTCAGATTCCGGTTCGGTTTCTTCAACAATAACCTCCGGCCCTGTTTCTTCAACAACTAAAGGTTCTGATTCTTCTTCAGTTGTTTCTTCCGCGATAGTTGTCTCTTCAGGTTGATCTCCGTCTTCGAAGGCCAAGACGTTGAAGTCAAAAACCATCAATAACAAGCACGCGGACAAAAAAAGCGATATCAGCTTTTTCATATACGTCTCCTCCTATAAAATAGTAGGAGAAGTATACGTGCGCAAAACGCTTTGACGCAACCGGTTTTCGAGAAAAATACTAGTTAAAAATCTGACGAAACGTTTTGTTTTTTGTATTTATTTGGATATAGACAAAAAACAGACATTAAATAGCAAATTTGTAGTATTTGATATTGTTCTTATTCAGATATTAGGAAATATACCCCGGAATAACATCAACAATCTCTCCTGTGTTGGCATCAACATAAGCATCATATGGCATACCATCTGCGGACGCCACATAAACGATCTTCCAGGTCAGGACCTGCTCATGCTCAAAAGTCCAGCTGACCAATTCAGAACTATATATCTCTTTGTGTTTCTCGATCTCCTCGATGGCATCTTCTTCCGTCAGAGAAGCTTCGGTTGAGATATGTATCGGAACATAAGAAGAGATAAATCCGGTCGTGTTGCCCTCCGAGTCCGTGATGATCTTTGCAATTCCGAGAGGAACACTAATACCATCCTTGTACTGCTGAAAACAGTAATAGTATTCATCTCCGTCAAACTGCGTCTCGGTATAGACAAAATCGTTAAGAGCATCCTTACACTTGAAAAGTTTTTGTACGCTGTAAAGAGCGATCAATGCTTCGTCAGGCGAATCTACCGTAAAGTCGGTGATACATCCAAAGCACATGTTGATGTATCCTGTATCATCTTCGTTGTAAAAAAGATCTTCGTAATCATCGTTATAATCGTATAATTGTGAGACCGACTTTATGACCTTGACGTCGTTGATATCGATATCGCAGTCAACGAATTCCCTGCTGGTCTCCGCGGTGGTCTCTGCCGTAGTTTCCTCAGTAGTCTCTTCGGTAGTTTCTTCCGTAGTCTCCTCAGAAGTATCCTCTGTTTCCTCTTCGGTTTCTTCTTCAGTTTCCTCTGGTGTCTCTATAGATGATCCCTTAGTCGACTCTGAAGTCTTGTCACCAGACTCACAGGATGTAAGGACTACACTGCCTGCCAAAAGAGATGCACATAAGGTTATGGCGATTACAGATTTTTTCATTTCTATTCCTCCGAATTGTTTCTTATCCTTAATGACAGGATACTCATCCAAGTGTTTCATGGAACAGATTTTGAATGCTTTACAGGAATTCGGGAATAACTTACTCGAACAGGTGAAATTTTCCGGGCATAAAAATGGGGGTTATCTCTTTGAGATGACCCCTCTATTTTTAAGTCATAAGACTAAACAAACTCAATAATTAGGAATTTCTACTCAAGAAAGCGGAGGCGTCCGACCTTGCTTCTTGAATTAAGCTTTGATGCTGCATTGGTCTGTCCTCCTTCTCTCTTTGTATCTTATGGTTTCATTATAAAGAGTAATGTTGGAGTTAATGCGACACAATTGTAAACAAAGTTTTACAAACTGCCTTTTTTGCCCGTTTTTGCTTTGATAGTGTCAAAAACCGGCTGATTTGACCATTGAAAGCGCCCCTATCACCTTGCCTTCGCGAAAATAGTTTTCGAAAAGAAAGGGACGTTACAAAAAACAGGTAAGTATATTAATATATTATAAGTATGGGAGGATAACTTATGGAATTCAGAGATAAATTCGCAGAAGCATCATCAAAAGTATTCATGATCAGGCTCATTATCATCATCTCTTCGGTGGTGGTACTCGGGGTGATCTTATTCTTCTGCCTGGCAATGGGCTTAAAGTCTGATCCTTATTTGAAGATCAAGCCGAACACCTCGGGACAGAAGGTCGTGCTTACCCAGGATTTTCTTAAGGAA
>CADCQX010000320.1 GCA_902803695.1 Oscillospiraceae bacterium | reverse complement strand
TAGCTTCAGCTCTTAAGATAGCTGCTTCCTTCTCACCCTCTGCGACTCTGATTGCAGATTCCTTCTCACCTTCAGCGATGAGGATCTCCTCTCTCTTCTCACGCTCAGCCTTCATCTGCTTCTCCATTGCATTCTGGATCTCGCGCGGCGGCATGATGTTCTTAAGCTCAACTCGGTTGACTTTGATTCCCCATGGGTCTGTTGCCTCATCAAGGATAGCTCTCATCTTTGTGTTGATGATGTCACGGCTTGTGAGTGTCTGGTCGAGCTCCAAATCACCGATGATGTTACGAAGTGTTGTAGCTGAGAGATTCTCGATAGCGAGGATCGGACGCTCGATACCGTATGTATAGAGCTTAGGATCAACGATCTGATAGAAGACTACAGTATCGATCTGCATCGTAACGTTATCCTTTGTGATAACGGCCTGAGGTGCGAAGTCTGCAACCTTCTCCTTGAGGGAGATCGTCTTTGCTACTCTGTCGATGAACGGTACTTTGATGTGGATACCTGTATCCCATGTCTTGTGATAAGCACCGAATCTCTCGATGATCTTTGTTGTTGCCTGTGGTACGACCTTAACGTTTGTGATGATGATCAAAAAGATGATCGCCAAAATGATTCCTAATGTAATGATTACTTCAACCGGCATAATATATTTCCTCCTAATTAATTAACTGTTTCCACTACAAGTTTTACGCCTTTGATGTCTTTTACGATTACCTTGCAGTCCTTACTGATCGGCTTGTCACACGACGCGCTCCAGACCTGACCCATGACCTTGATCTGACCTTTGCCTTCGATAGGATCGATGGCTTCTGTCACGATGCCTTCCTGCCCTATGAGACGGTCCGCGTTGGTTGGCTCTTTGTCGACCTTTTTAATATCTTTCATATTTGGTTTTATCCACACTATGAACAGTATAAAAAGAGCTACCGATACCAGCACCATCGCGACGATCTGGATCCACAGGTCAACGTTGAATGCTGCGAGTATCGCTGCCACAAGACAGCCTGCTGCACACCATATCGTTGTAAGACCCATTGCCGCCGCCTCGATGACGAGGAACACGACCATTAAGATGACCCAAAATAACCACATTGGAAATGTGCCCATATCATTACTCCTTTCTTTAAATATAGCCGAACTTATTTTGTTGAATAAGTCCGACCTCAAATCCCATTAGTTCTTAATGTGATTTGATTATATAGCAGCAAAAATGGGCTTTCAATATTTCCGGATATATCTTATAAAAGTCTTATACATTCCTTAAACTTTGGGCTTCCCAGTCATAATAGACCTCTTCCAAAGTTAGTCCTTTTGCGGGCAATGTCCTGCCTGCTTTTGTCCTGTCTTTTGACTCGATTATCGAGGGTATCATCTCCGGTTCTATCTTGCCGTATCCGACCTCCATCAGAGTGCCCGCGATTATCCTTACCATGTTGTACAAAAACGCGTTTCCCTGAACCTCGATCTCTATGTCATTATCCTTCTCGAAAACGTTTACCGAGAAGATCGTTCTTACTGTCGTAGTCTGGCTTCCGCCTGCCGCACAAAATGCTTCAAAATCATGTTCTCCCTTAAAAAATTCGGAAGCCTTTTTCATCTTCTCGACATCAAGTTTATATGTTGTGTGATATGAGTATCTGTCCTTCAGAGGACTTCTTAAAGGAGACGAATAGAGCCTATAGATATATCTCTTTCCGAGGGTATTAAAACGTGCGCTGAAACTGTCGTCAACGTACAATGCTTTTCGGACAGAAAGATCGGAAGGAAGATGTGCGTTGATGGCGATCGGCAGCTTATCTTCCGGTATAAAAAAAGGGACGTCCAGAGAACTTACGTGACCGCGCGCATGAACGCCCGAATCAGTTCTCGAACACCCCTCTACATGTATCTTTGTCTGATAGATCTCTTCGAGTGCAGCCGTTAAGACATCGCAGACCGCACGACCGTTGTTTTGACTCTGGAATCCGACGAAATCAGTTCCGTCATATTCTGTGATCAAAGCAACCTTCATCTTATCATCCCTGCATGTTGTCATCGCTGCATGACTTAGCCATCATGGCAGCACCTACGATACCTGCATCGTTACCCATCTGGGCAAGAGCGATCCTTGTCTTCTTAACGCCCGGTCCGAAGTAAGGACGTGACATTGTCTTCTCCTGCAACGGGATGAGGAGCGGATCGCCTTCGTTACAAACACCGCCTCCGATAACGAGTACCTCAGGCATGAATGTGTTGATGGCATTTGCAAGTCCGTCAGCGAGATAATCTGTATATGTATCAACTACCTGAGCTGCAACTTCATCATCAAGTCTCATAGCCATAAATGCAACCTTTGCATTTACCTTGCCGAGCTCAACGATAACGTCGTTGAGCTTTGACTCAGGATGAGCTTCGGCAGCTTCTTTTGTCATTCTAATAAGAGCGCTCGCGGAACCGTACTGCTCGAAGCAGCCCTTACGTCCGCATGAACACTGAACGCCGCCGGAAACTAGAACGTGGTGGCCGAATTCTGAACCAGCCTGGTTGAAACCGGAGTAGATCCTGCCGTTGATGATAACGCCTGCACCTACACCCGTTCCGAGTGTGATGGTTACGGAATTCTTTGTGCCCTTGGCAGCACCTGCAACTGCCTCAGCCATGCCAGCGCAGTTTGCGTCATTGTCGATATAAACAGGAAGATCAACAACGCTTCTGATGATCTTTCTCATTGGAGCCATATTGAATGGAAGGTTGTTGGAATAAACCAATACACCTGCTTCGTTGTCAGGTGTTCCCGGAGAACCGATACCGATGGAATCGATCTGATCCGGTGTAAGACCTGCATCTTCGATAACCTTAAGAGCGAGTTTACCCATATCGGTAATGATCTCCTCCATCGGCCTTTCAGCCATGGTCTTGATGCTGTCCTTGTTTAAGAGTGTACCCTTTTCATCTACTATTCCGGCCTTGATGTTTGTACCACCGAGGTCGATACCCACATAATAAGTCATAACACTTTGCCCGCTTTCGATAATAATTTGCCCGCTGTCTCACACAGCAAGAAAGATTATATCACAGTGGCTTGTAAAAGGCTATTTGTGTATGTTTTCGAGAGAACAAAAAGATCAGAAAAGCTTCGTTATCCTGTCAATGTTTTCGACAGCGACAAGAAGGAATGCTCCCATGCTCAGGATGATAAACAGCATGACGTCTTTTCCGGTCAGTTTCAGAGGGTGAAGTTTGGTCCTGCCTTCACCGCCGTTATAGCATCTTGCATCCATGGCTGTCGCGAGTTCGTCTGCGCGTCTGAAACTTGACACGAACAAAGGAACAAGGACCGTCACGTATCCTTTGAGACGGCTTATGATCGTTCCCGTATCATAGTCTGCACCACGTGACACCTGTGCCTTCATGATCTTGTCCGTCTCATCGATGAGAGTCGGGATAAACCTGAGCGCGATTGACATCATCATCGCCATCTCGTGGACAGGAAACTTGATGACCTTGAGAGGTCCGAAAAGTTTCTCGAGAGCCTCCGAGAGCTTAAGCGGTGTTGTCGTAAGTGTAAGGATGATGCTCGTAACGAGGATCATCATGAGAAGTCTCACGGCCATGATAAGAGCTGAACTTATGCCGCCGTCGGTTATGGTGATCTTCCACCATGAGAAGATAACATTGCCGGTCTTGAGCGTGAGAACGTTCAGTACCACGATAAGTATGATGATCGGAATGATCGGTTTAGCGGAATTCCACATGACCTTCGGAGGTATCTTTCCGAGGATCTGAAGGATTACCGTAAGCACCACCAGAAGGCCGATGGCTACAGGTGATCTTAAGAGGAATATCGCAATAAGATACAGTATAAAAAGTATCGCCTTGCATCTCGGATCCAGGTTATGAAGAATTGAATCGGCGCGGTAGTAGCGGCCGATACTGATATCTTTAAGCATCGACACCTCCCAAGAGGAGCGCTGCCTCTTTTACACTCTGCGCACGAAGAAGATTCTTCTTCGATACAGGATCCAATCCCAGCCTTACGGCGATTATCTCCAGGAACCTTCTGAGGTACGGAGCTCTGATCTCCATCTCTCTTAAGGCATCCTTATCTTCGAACATCTTTATCGGGTCGCTGACGCCCATGATCATGCCGTCTTTCATGGTGCAGATCCTGTCGGCATGCTCATATGCCTCATCCATGTAATGAGTAACGAGGACGATCGTTGTGCCGTTTTTCTTAAGTCCGGCAATGGTCTTGAACATCTCTCTTCTGCCTCTCGGATCAAGTCCGGCTGCAGGCTCGTCCAATACCAAAACCTCCGGCTTCATTGCGATTACGCCCGCGAGAGCGACACGTCTTTGCTGACCGCCCGAAAGCTCGAACGGACTTTTCTCCAGGACCTCATCATCAAGGCCTACCTGCTTGGCGGCATCTCTTACCGCTTTATCAAGTTCATCGCCCTTCATGCCCATTTTCTTAGGTCCGTACGCGATGTCTCTATATACAGTCTCTTCGAAAAGCTGATATTCAGGGTACTGGAAAACCAATCCCACTTTCTGTCTGATCTGCTTGATCTCTTTCTTCTTGGAAGTCGTGAGCACGGTATCGCCGTAATGAAATTCCACCTTGCCTTCGCCCTGTGGTCTTATGATACCGTTCATATGTGTAATGAGGGTCGTCTTGCCGCAGCCGCTTCTTCCGACCAAAGCCAGGAGTTCGCCCTTCTTAATATCAAGATCTATATTCTTTAAGGCCTTAGGACCTTTATCATCATAGGAATAACTCAAGTTCTTTACGCTTATGAGCGTCTCGTCGAACTTAGGTTTAGCGGACGGAGCCTTGATCTTCGCATCCGTAAAATGCGCACCCAAAAATCTCAGTGCGCTTCTTATCGTCTTCGCATCTTCAAGCGAATAATCAAGCCCTGTAGCATTCTTGATCTCCCACAGGAGTTTGGAGTATATAGGCGAATCAAGTCCGGCATCCAGCATCTCAGGAACGTTATTGAGGACATCCTGCGGTGCTCCCTCGAGTGTGATCTTTCCCTTTTCCATGATGTAGACCTTGTCAGTCCTTGATGCTTCCGTCATGTCGTGGGTGATCGTCAGAACGCTGATCTTGTTTTCGCGAACGAGCTTTTCCACCAGAGAAAGAAACTCGTCGCGGCTTACAGGATCCAGCATCGCCGTTGCTTCATCCAGAAGCAGGAACTTCGGCTGCATTGCTAGTACACCCGCAATGGCCAGCTTCTGTTTTTGACCGCCCGAAAGCTTTGCAGTCTGCCTTTCCTTCTTATCGAAAAGACCCACATACTTGAGAGCGTTTTCGACACGCTCAGAAAGCTCGGGATTAGGGATACCGATATTCTCCGGACCGAAAGCAACATCCTCTTCCACGGTGGTTCCGACTATCTGGTTGTCGGGATTCTGGAATACACAGCCGGTGTTCTTTCTTATGTCCCAGAACCTGTCATCATCTTTTGTATCTATTCCGAAAACGGTAACGTCTCCTTCATTCGGCATCTCCAATACATCCAGGAGTTTTGCCATGGTGGACTTACCTGATCCGTTGGCACCTAAAAGCGCGACATATTCGCCCTCCCCTATAGCCAGGGAAGCGCCGTCTATCGCGAATTTATCGCTGTCGCTGTAAGCGAAGCGGACGTTTTTTGCCAGTGCCGTATTTTCCATAATGACCTACATTGTATCACAGAATAAAAGAGGGCCGTCTCAATATTTGAGACAGCCCTTAAGCTCTTGTCTTTAAGACTTCCTCAAATTATACGAACTCGAGGATAGCCATCTCAGAACCGTCACCTCTTCTGGCACCTGTTCTGATGATTCTTGTGTAACCGCCTGTTCTTCCTGCATACTTAGGAGCAAGCTCGTCGAAAACCTTATTAACAGGGTTAATAACATTTCCTTCAGCATCGTGGCTCTTCATAAGCCAGTACATGATCTCCTTACGTGCAGCAAGTCTGGAAGGGCTGTCAACCTGAACGCTCTTCTTCTTAACTTCACGGTCAACTACCTCATACTTGTTACCAGCTTTGGATGTCTTTGTTGTAAGAACCTTCTTGCCCTTACCGTCAAGCTTAGCAGCGGAAACTGTAACTTCTTTTGTTGTGTAATTATCTTTTTCCTTAATAGCCATGGAGATGAGCTTCTCTGTAATAGCGGAGATCTCCTTGGCACGAGCAACGGTTGTCTCAACCTTGCCGTTAATAACAAATGCCGTTGTCATGTTACGAAGGATAGCTTTACGCTGATCCGCAGCACGACCGAGTTTTCTGTTAGGCATCTTGCGTGTCCTCCTAAATTAATCTTCAGTATCTGCGAGAGACAATTCCATCTCTGCAAGTTTTGCAATAACTTCATCAAGTGACTTCTTACCGAGGTTTCTAACCTTCATCATGTCATCCTCGGAACGAGCTACGAGATCACCGATCGTGTTGATAGCTGCTCTCTTAAGACAGTTATATGTACGAACGGAGAAATCAAGATCCTCGATAACGATGTTGAGCTTGCTGTTCTTCTCGCTCTTGTCATCGATCGTTGTGAAGCTCAGGCCGCTGTCTGTCTCTGTGAGAGATGTGAAGAGGCTCAAGTGCTCAACGAGGATGGAAGCTGCAGAAGAGAGAGCTTCGTCAACCTTGATCGTACCGTCTGTCCAAACCTCGAGTGTGAGGCTGTCAAAGTCTGTACGCTCGCCGACACGAGTATTCTCGATCTTGTAGTTAGCCTTCTTTACAGGAGTAAAGATAGAATCGATAGCGATTACGCCGATCGTCTGGCCATCTACTTTGTTCTGCTCTGCTGTGTTATATCCGCGACCTGTGCTGATCGTAAGTTCCATGTATACCTTGGAAGATCCGTTCAGGGTTGCGATCACATGATTAGGGTTCATGATCTCAACTTCATCATCGTGAACGATATCACCTGCAGTGATCTTGCCTGTCTTACCTTCAGCGATGCTGATGCAAACAGTCTTAGGTGAATCTGTGTGAAGTCTTGCACGAATTCCCTTGATATTGAGGATGATCTCTGTCATGTCCTCGATAAGACCGGGAACTGTGGAGAATTCATGATAAACGTTGTCAATACGGATTGCTGTAACAGCTGCACCCGTAAGGGAAGAAAGAAGTACTCTACGAAGCGAGTTGCCAAGTGTCGTACCATAGCCACGCTCGAGCGGAGCTACAACATATTTGCCGTAGGAACCATCATTGCTGATTTCTGCACACTCAACTGTTGGTTTTAAGATTTCAATCATTTTTTTCCTCCTATAGGCTTTTCGCTTTAAGCAGTATTCTCAGTAATAACTTATAGATATTACTTGGAATACAACTCGACAATAGCAACTACGTTTACCGGTACATCGATCTGCTCAGATCTTGGAATAGCTACAACCTTACCGCTGAGCTTATCCTCATCTGCCTCGAGCCACTCAGGAACAACGTGTCCGTGTGTAGCATCGATAATATCTTTGTATCTCTGGGAGGCCTTAGCCTTCTCTCTGATCTCGATAACGTCACCAACGTTTACACGGTAAGAAGGAATGTTTACGCACTTTCCGTTGATCTGAACGTGTCTGTGGCTTACGATCTGCTTAGCTTCAGCTCTTGTACGAGCGAAACCGAGTCTGAAAATAACGTTGTCAAGTCTTGTCTCGAGAAGAATCATAAGGTTTTCACCGGTCGTGCCGTACTTAAGTTTCTTTGCCTTCTCGAAATAGTTTCTGAAAGGCTTCTCAAGAACACCGTAAATGAACTTGGCCTTCTGCTTCTCTTTGAGCTGCATGCCGTATTCACTCTGCTTCTTAGGTCTTGCTGTCCTATTCTTATTGGACTTTTTATCTATACCAAGATATGTCGGCTCAATACCAAGAGCTCTACATCTCTTAAGGACAGGTGTCATATCTCTTGCCATCTCTAAATCCTCTTTTCTAACTAATAATAATCGTTATCCGTATTAAAGCTCGGATTATACTCTTCTTCTCTTCGGTGG
>CADCQX010000319.1 GCA_902803695.1 Oscillospiraceae bacterium | reverse complement strand
GTGAGAACAAAAGAAGTGACGGATACAACCGTTGAGGTGGTTTTCGAAGAACCGGAGCCTGATCCTGATCCAGAACCGTCTGAAACGAACCCAAGTGAGACGACTGAAGCAATGGAAGCGACGACGGCATATGAGTGGGAGCCGTATGATTTCGACAGGTGGGTATATAAGTATATGGTCCTCGTTGATGAAGATTATTCGTATTGCCATCTGGTCGCGAGTGACGGATACGGTATGATGACAGAATTGATCGAGCCTGAGTATGGACCGATCTATCTCGCGGGTGAATATGACGGTAAGCTCTATTATGCGGATAATGACAGTCTGAATTATATCGATATGACGGATCCCGAGCATCCTGTGACAACGTGGCTCGCATTCGAGAAGACTGACGATTACGTTGGTGAGATATACAAGACCATGACCTTTATGAGGATGGTGGATGACACTATTTACTTCACTTACAACTGGGCATATCCGGGAGAAGATGATTACGGACTTCATGGGATGAGGGTTACTGACGAACATCCGAAAGCGTTCATGATCTCGCCGGAAATTGGTATGGGTGGAACCAGTGACTGGGCTGTGGATGCTGATAACAAGATCATCTACTTTAACGAGTCGTTGGATTACAATCAGAAAGAACTATATAAATACGATATCGAGACGGGTGAGAAGGAATTGATCCTGACGGGAATGACGTCCGTGAAATTCAAGGATCATTATCTCGTTTGCAAATATGCCGAAGGTGTCTGTCTCTATGATACTGAGACAGGCGAAGCTGTTTATCTGTCTGAAGTGGGTGAGCCATACAACGGATTGACATACGGACTTGCCGATATCGCTAACGGGGATGTTTATTTCAAGGCAGGAAACGATATCGTTAAATATGATAACGGAAATAAGACGGTGGTATACACCTCGCCAAAGGATGACTTCTATGGTTTTACATTCCTGACTGACGGCATCATCGAGTTGATCTATTACGACAATCCGGGTAATTATCTTGTAAACGGAGAAATCCATAGTGATCTGGAACTTATCGGTGATTTCAAAGTTCAGATGTACGACGGAGAGATGTGCTATTACACGGTCGCAAACATATATGCATTGCAGCAGATATTCTTCTGATTCGGAAAATGCAAAATATATTGTCTTTACAATGACAATACAACGTGCTATGTTGGTATTAGTGAAGTGTTGATTGTCATCAAGGAATAACTTTCGGGAAGGGCTGTTTCAGAAATGGAGCAGCTTTTCCTTTTTTATATTTTCTCTATCAGGTCAACCGGGTCACAAGAAAGTGCTGAAGCCAACATAAAAAGATATTCGGCTTGTGCTTTATTGATGTTCTTTTGACGCTGTTCGTATTGTTGGATCGTTCTTAAAGGGACACCACTTGCCTCAGCCAATTTGCTCTGACTTAATCCTGCGCGAAGGCGAAGGAGTTTAAGATTGGTATCAGTTTTCATATTGCGGATCATTTCGTTCATATGATCGACAAATTGCATGATATCCATCTCGTGGTATGGGTTATACATTCTTCTAATATCATTTATCGATACATATCGGATAATATCGGCGAATGATTGAGAAGTGTACCATTGATAATATGCCAGGGCCCATCCTGTCCAATATTCCTTACTACGTGTTTCTTTGAAATAAAATGCATTGCGCTCTTTTGGCATACCGATACGTTCATATACCTCGTATGCTAACTCTACACCTGATCTTCCGGCTATTATTGAAACATCGCCCGATTCGAAGAGATCAGCCAGACCGGATACAATAAACAGAGCAAAAAAATCCGATAGTTCCTGATCAAGATCCCGAACCGCAAAATCTAACATCACAGCTAATGAAGTTCTAGCCTTTTCCAAATACAATTTATCGTAAGCGTGGATCATCTGATCTCACCTCCTCACTGATCATCTGCGTGATAAAAATATCTCCGGGTTGAATCCTACTTTTTTCTTTATTGAAATATTGTTTTCTCGCCTCGTGATCGCGTTCCATTTTTTTTGAATACCATTCAGTACTATCTGCAGTTTCATATCCTAT
>CADCQX010000318.1 GCA_902803695.1 Oscillospiraceae bacterium | reverse complement strand
GGAATGATCGGCGTCGGTTATCAGCGCGCCTGCAGAAAAGCCGACAAGGATAAGGCGGGATGCTTCAGCTGGAGTGATCTGGACGCCATAAAAGCAGCGATCGCCGAGATCAAGGCGACATGCAGATGGTGTATCGTCGTAGCTCATGCAGGAGAGGAGTTCACACCGCTTCCGTCACCTTATACACGTGAGAGATATCATCTGTATCTCGAGATGGGTGCAGACATCGTTATCTCGCATCATCCTCATGTTCCGATGAACTATGAGACAGTGGGAGATAAGATCATATTCTATTCGCTGGGAAATTTCATTTTCGATACGGATTATCAGAGATCGCAGTATAATACCGAGAAGGGTATCATGGTAAGGCTTAAGCTTACTAAGGATAAGTTCGACTTCGAAGCTTACGGTATCGATATAATCCGTGGCGAGGAGAAGATAAAGATCGGGGATCTGCCGAGGATCTTCCGGGATGTTCCGGAGGAAGAGTATAAGCTTCTTTCACCGCTTTCTGCAAAGATGCATATCGCTGCCACCAGAAGGCAGATGACATATCTTGATCCGAAGCGTTTTAAGGATGCAACGGAAGAAGAGTGGGCGGAGCATTTTGCCGAGCCTCTAAGGACCGGAAGGGTTCCGGGTGAGACTTTGGATTTCCACATCCTCTGTCCTCTGGCTGAGGAAGCCGACAAGGGCGAGTGGAAGAAGAGCAAGATGACGGATATCGTCGACTATATACTGGAACAGATGTGAGGTTATTATGTCCGAGATAGATCTTCAGATAGAGACAAACGTGTATAATACGCCTTACAGATGCAAAGGCAAAAAGCATACCGATGGGGCGGTCGTCACATACGAGTGGGAAGAGGTTCGCGAGAAAGGCGAGAAGCCTTCCAAGTACAGGCTCACCGTAGATCCGGACGCCAAGTCCTGCGAGCTCATAAGGGCAGGAGAAGTTAAGAGCAAGCTTCTTTTTAAGCCGGGTGAGAGGACCCGGGGGTCATTTGTGACCATGTACGGCGAGATGGAGATGCATGTCAAGACGATGTACATCAACATGCCGAACATGTTCACCCGAAGCGTCGAGATCTCCTATAGCCTTGACGAGAACAGTGACCTGTCGGTCAACACGTTTGTGCTCAGGGAGATATGATTTTGATTTTGTTGCTCGAAAAAGCAAAAAAGTGCTTGCAAATCAAATCTCTATAGAGTACAATCTTTAAGCATTATGTGAATAACCCTTGTAACACAAGGCGTGAGTAATAGTAAATTTCCCACTAAAGCAGAACTTGGTGGCGAAGGTAAGTAAACGGAGGTGGAGACAATATGGCACATCCAAAACGTAAGTGGTCGAAGGCAAGAACTTCCCGTCATAGAAGTGTATGGAAGCTCAGCGTGCCTGGATTCGTAGAGTGCCCACAGTGTCATGCTAAGATGCTTCGTCGTAAGGTTTGCAAGAGCTGCGGATATCTTGACGGTAAGCAGGTAATAGCAATTGGTGAGGAAGCTTAATCCTGGGGATTAACACAAAGCGACTTACAAAGGCAGTGTGATCAAAAAATCATCACTGCTTTTTTTTGTGTAAAAGCAGGAGAACTTTTTCGAGGACCCGGATAGGAGGAACTAACAAGATGAGTAAACCGGTGGTAGCGATAGTAGGAAGACCGAATGTCGGTAAGTCCTCATTATTCAATACTCTTTACGGCGAGAGAATATCTATTGTCCACGACACTCCGGGTGTCACCAGAGACAGGATCTATGCAAACTCTGTATGGCGCGAGCGCGAGTTCGTCATGATCGACACGGGCGGAATCGAGCCTGACAAGGACGATCAGATCCTGAAGGGAATGAGGATCCAGGCTGAGATCGCCATGGAAACGGCTGACGTTATCCTTTTTATGTGCGACATCAAAAGCGGCCTTACAGCTGCAGACGAAGAGATCGCGGTTATGCTCCGTAAGGCAAACCGTCCTGTAGTCATTGCAGTAAACAAATGCGACAAGGTAGGCGAACCGCCTGCCGAGATCTATGAATTCTACAACCTGGGCTTAGGCGACGTAATCCCGATATCCGCATCACACAGACTCGGTATCGGTGACCTTCTAGACGCTATCTATGAGCACTTCCCGAAGGAAGGCGAGGGCGAAGAGGATGGCGAGACCATAAGAGTTGCTCTTATCGGTAAGCCTAACGCAGGTAAATCTTCTCTCACAAACCAGATGACAGGCGAAGACCGCTGCATCGTTTCCGACATTCCGGGAACCACGAGAGATTCCATCGATACAGAAGTTATCAATAAGTACGGCAAGTTCACCATCGTTGATACTGCCGGTATGAGAAAGAAGGGCAAGATCGAGGATGCCATCGAGAAGTACTCCATGGTACGTGCTCTCGCATCCATCGAGCGTGCTACGGTTTGTGTCATCCTTATCGATGCGACTGTTGGTATCACCGAGCAGGACACAAAGGTTGCGGGTATTGCGCATAATGCGGGCAAAGCGTGCATTTTCGCGATAAATAAGTGGGACCTTATCGAGAAGGATACAGGTACTCTCGAAGGCATGACAAGGATCGTAAAAGACCGCTTTGCATTCATGGACTACGCACCTGTCCTCTTTATCTCCGCGAAAACAGGTCAGCGCGTAGACAAACTTTTCGAGACCATAGTAAAGGTACACGAGCAGGCAGGTAGAAGACTTAAGACAGGTGTCTTCAACGACATGCTCAACGAAGCTATCGCAATGGTACCTACTCCTCAGGATAAGGGTAAGCACTTAAAGATCTACTACGGAACACAGGTATCGACCAATCCGCCTACGTTTGCGCTCTTCGTAAACGACAAGGAACTGTCCCATTTCTCATATGAGAGATACCTGGAAAATCAGATACGTAAGAACTTCGGATTTGAGGGTACGCCGATAAGGTTTTTCCTGCGTAACAAGAACAAGTCCGACGAAGAATAATTATTTGTGTAATGTGCCTTATAGTACAGTAAATAACGTTATTGCATAATTTTAGACGTGAATAAAAAATGAGGTAATTGTTTATGGCAAAGATTGAAAACATGCGTAACATCGCGATCATCGCACACGTTGACCACGGTAAGACAACAATCGTCGATTCCATGCTCAAGCAGGCCGGTATCTACCGTGAGAATGAGCAGATAGTAGAGCAGGTCATGGACAGCAATGACTTGGAACGTGAGCGAGGCATTACGATCCTTGCCAAGAACACCGCTATTTCATATAAGAACTACAGGATCAACGTAGTTGATACTCCGGGCCACGCAGACTTCGGCGGTGAGGTTGAGCGTGTACTCAAGATGGTTGACGCCGTTTTGCTCGTTGTAGATGCATACGACGGACCAATGCCACAGACAAGATTCGTTCTCCGTAAGGCTCTCGAGATGGGACTTAAGCCGATCGTTTGTATCAACAAGATCGACCGTCCTGATGCAAGACCTAACGAGGTAGTTGATATGGTTTTCGATCTCTTCTGCGAACTCGGTGCAGATGACGATCAGCTCGAATATCCTACTATCTTCTCATCAGGTAAGGCAGGTATTGCCACAAGAGACCTCAAGGAATATGAAGAAGGAAAAGCACTGGACTTCTGCCCATTGCTCGACGAGATCATCGAATATGTACCATGTCCTGAAGGCGACGTTGATGCTCCTTTGCAGCTCCTCGTTTCCAACATCGACGCAGATCCTTATATCGGACGTATCGCTGTAGGTCGTATCGAGAGAGGTACTATCAAGCAGAATCAGCAGGTCGTTGTCTGCACATACGGCGATGATGCAAAGAGAAACGCTAAGATCGTTAAACTCTTGAGATTCCAGGGCCTCGGCAAGCAGGAGATCACGGAAGCTTCCGTAGGTGAGATCGTCTGCGTTGCAGGTATCCCTGATATCAATATCGGTGACTCCATCTGTGATTCACTGACACCTGAGCCGATCCCGTTCGTAAATATCGACGAGCCTACTATCGCCATGACATTCTCCGTAAACGACAGCCCGTTTGCAGGTCAGGACGGTTAGTTCGTAACATCCAGACATCTCCGTGACCGTCTTTTCAAGGAAGTTGAGACAAACGTTTCAATGCGTGTTGAGGAGACAGACACAACAGAGGCATTCATCGTTAAGGGCCGTGGTGAGCTCCATATCTCCATCCTCATCGAGACAATGAGACGTGAAGGTTATGAGTTCCAGGTTTCTAAGCCACAGGTAATCATGAAGGAGATCGACGGCGTTCTTTGTGAGCCTGTCGAGGAGCTCGTTGTAGACGTTCCTGAAGACTTCGTAGGACCTGTTATGGATAAGCTCGGAAGACGTAAGGCAGAGCTTCTTAACATGCTCCCGCCGGAGAAAGGATATACACGTCTTGAGTTCCGTGTTCCGTCCAGAGGTATCATCGGATACAGGACCGAATTTTTGACCGACACTAAGGGCAATGGTATAATGAACAGCGTTATCAGTGGTTTCGAG
>CADCQX010000317.1 GCA_902803695.1 Oscillospiraceae bacterium | reverse complement strand
CCTTGTCGCAATCACTTCGTATCAAAGTCTTGGATGCTTTGTCACCCAGGATAAGACCGATGGCATCTATAAGCAAAGATTTACCTGCACCCGTCTCACCTGATATTACGTTCAATCCTGAGCCCGGTTCAAAGACACAATGAGATATAACTGCAAAATTGGAGATCTCAAGTCGTCGGAGCATCTTAGTTCTCCACGTTTCCGGAGTTCATAAGATCCTTAATGGTAGAAAGAAGGGCCTTTGCTTCATCGATTCCCTGGGAAGCGATAAAGATAGTATCGTCACCTGCGATGGTTCCGACGACGTTTTGAAGCCTCATGGAATCAAGAGCTGCAGCAGCGGCATTTGCCATACCAGGCAAAGTTCTTACCACAACAAGATTCATTGCACACTCACAGGACAAAAGCGAGTTTGAAAATACCGCCAAGAGTCTTCCCGGAGCTATGTCGCCAGTTCTGTCAAGAACAGCGTACTTAGTTGTCTGACCCGGGCCGGTTACCTTGATGATTCCGAGATCCTTGATATCTCTGGAACATGTAGCCTGTGTAACTTTAAATCCGTTCTTCTTCATGAGAGCCGTGAGCTCGTCCTGAGTAGAAATGTCATTCTCTCTGATAAGTCTTATGATAGCTTCCTGTCTGTCATTTTTTGTGCTCATAAAAACTTCCCCTTGCTGTGATCTTAGACCTGACGGTCTCGAAAAAGCCCGATTTGCCGAGCATTACAGTCTTTATGGTTGATTCATAACCCGTAATCTTAATAGTGTCAAACGGCTCAAGGATAACTCCGCTTCTTCCGTCAGGAGAAATTATCGGTGCCGTCTCGAAATCACCGAGCTTTATCTCGATAACACTCTTATCACTGATACAATAGCTGGAACGCTGGAGAGTATGCGGACAAAGCGGTGTAACGATCATATTCTTCATTCCCGGCATAAGTATCGGTCCGCCTGCTGCGAGCGTATAAGCGGTAGATCCTGTCGGAGTTGATACTATGATGCCGTCACCATAAAACTTCTCGACATACTGGCCGTCGATGAAAAGATCCATCTTAACGATATTGAGCTTAGCTCCTCTGGTAACTACGCAGTCGTTAAGACATATATGTCCGTCCTTACGGTTGCTGTCTTTATCATAGACTTCACAAAGAAGCTGAAGTCTTTCCAATATATCGTACTTACCTTCAATGATAAGCTTAAATGATTCCCTAATATCATCGACATCGATCTCGGTAAGAAATCCGATACTTCCTTTGTTGATGCCGATAAACGGAATATTGAGATCCCTGTATCTTGAAACAACGGAAAGAAGTGTTCCGTCACCGCCGATGGATATTATCACATCAGCATCATCAAAAGATCCGAAGGATACGCCGTCTTTCTCAATGATAAGAGAACTTGCCTTAAGGTCATTCTCGAAAACAGGCTGACTTCCCAGTTCCAGGATAACGTCAGCACAAAGATTAGCGATCTTATAATCGGTATCTCTTGATATGTTAGAACAAATTCCAAAAACCATACTTACTCCAAAATAAAGATATGTTTATATTTAATCATTTTTTTGGAAGAAAATACATAGAAATAAGTCTCAATTTGAAAATTGAGACTAAAGGTATCAGTGCTTGATGTGATTCAGGATAGTATCCGTTATCGAACCCGAATCAAGGCCTGCGACCTTAAACTGTTCGGACAGAGTACCGCATCTGATCATCGGATCTTTGATTCCGATATTGTGGATATGTCCCTCGAATCCGTTAGCAGTAAGTTCAGCAACAAGATTAGCTCCAAAGCCGCCGTTTATGATGCCTTCTTCAACCGTGAAGATATTCCTGACACCTTTGATGAGATCAATAATAGAATCCGTATCAAGAGGCTTGATCATACAAAGATTGATATTAATTCCCCTGTAACCTGAATTCTTAAGATTCTCAACTGCCTGATCAACTTCTTTTTGGATAGGACCGCATGTGATTATTGCGAAATCCTTGCCGTAATCATCTATAACTCTCGGGCTTAAGATATTGTGTTCGATCTCAAGCTTATATTCGCCTGCTTTGGAATATCTGATAGCGACCGGCGAATTCATCTTATTGATAGAATGATCCATACAAAGGGTCATATCTTCATAATCTGTCGGTACGAAGATCGTCATATCAGGCATCGGCATCATATAAGAAATGTCGAAGATTCCGTTATGCGTATGACCGTCAGCTCCTACGAGACCTGCTCTGTCCATGCAGAAGACCACATGAGTCTTCATGTAGCAGCAATCTTCGAGGATCTGATCAAATGCTCTTTGAAGGAATGATGAATAGATAGCAACAACAGGAACCTTGCCGCCGATGGCAAGACCTGAAGCCATTGTTACACAATGCTCTTCCGCGATACCGCAATCATAGAATCTGGTAGGATATCTTTTAGAGAACTCATCAAGGCCTGTTCCGCCTGTCATGGCAGCGCAGACTGCAACTACATTGCGGTTCTTATTTGCAATGTCGATGAGTGTTTTCGAGAAACAGTCTGTAAAGGAATTAAGAGTATCACCACTTGGAATGACAACACCTTTTTCGAGATCAAAGGAAGAAACGCCATGATAATGTGACGGATCTTTCTCGGAATGCTTATAGCCCTTACCCTTCTTGGTACAGACATGAAGAAGGACAGGAGCGTTGATGTTCTTGACGGACTCAAGAGCTTTAATAAGTTCCTTGGTATTGTGACCGTCTACAGGACCATAGTACACGAGACCCAGTTCCTCAAAGATGGTAGGCTTCTTACGATAGATCAAGAATCTGAAGAAATCCTTGATAGCGAGCATCATTGCAACGATAGGACGGCCGAGGACCGGGATCTTCTTGGTAAGGAACTTCTCCGTAGCTCTCTTTGCCTTAAGGTATCCTCCTGACAAACGCACCTTGGAAAGGTGCTTTGCAAGTCCGCCGACATTCTCATTAATGCTCATCTCATTATCATTAAGGATAACGATAACACGGTCTTTCCTGTGTCCGAGATCATTGATGGCCTCGTAAGCAGGACCGCCTGTCATGGCGCCGTCACCGATAACGGCAATGACGTGATTATTCTTATCATTAAGTTCATTCGCTCTCGCAATACCGACTGCTGCCGATACCGAAGTTGCGCTGTGGCCCGTATCGAAAACATCATAAGGACTCTCGCTCCTTCTCGGGAAGCCGGAGATACCGTCTTTTTTTCGAAGAGTATCAAAAGACTCATACCTGCCTGTCAAAAGCTTATATGCGTAACTTTGGTGTCCGACATCGAATATTATCTGATCTTCCGTATAATCGAAAACACTGAGCAATGCAACAGTAAGTTCAACCACACCGAGATTGGATGCAAGATGGCCGCCGTTTTTCGAGACGACATTCAAGATCTTATCTCTGATTTCTTTACACAAAGAAGATCGCTCATCTTCGGAAAGAGAAGCGATTTCCTTTGGTGTCAGATTGCGATTGATCAACTTATAATCCAAAATTATTTATCCCTGTTAGCAACGTAATCAACGATAAGGCGGAGCTCAGAAGAATCAAATCCGTAGTAGTCTATGGAATCGAGATTTGCATATGCAGAATCGATCTCAGCCTCGAGCATGAGCTTAGCTCTCTCGATACCGAATACAGTTGCATATGTCGGCT